>NZ_CANSHK010000019.1:0-55785 GCF_947646745.1 uncultured Methylovirgula sp.
TCAGCAAAGAGTTGGTGCAGCTTGCCGGCCTGGCTCGCCCGGGCGCGGCTGATCTCGATCCCGACGCTGCCGTCGATCACGTCGAGCTTTTCGACGCGGACTTTGATCGCGACGAGGCGCGGATGCGCCAGCAGCGCATCGGCGACACGCTCGGCAACGGTCTCGACGAGATCGACATGGCCGCGCGAGAACACGAGACGGATGGTATCGACGATCACGTCATACGAGAAGACATCGCGCATATCCTCGGCGAGATGGCCGGCGCGGCGCACGTCGGCGTCGATGTTGAAGCGCACGCGCTGAGTCTTGTTGCGCTCGAAATCGTAAGCGCCGATCGAAACCGCCAGCACGAGATCGTGGACGAAGACGCGGTCTGTCTCGACCGCTTCATCGCGGCCGGGCGCATAGCCGCGCGCCGATAAGAGCCGCCAGTCGACCTTGAATTCGTCGCCGAGATCGGCGGCGGTGTTTTCGCGCGGAATGAGATCGCGGATCAGGCGTACCTGCGTGGCATCGATCGTTTTCGCCCGGTCCTTGCCGCCGCACAGAGCGCCGCGAAAGCCGAGCAGATCGGGGCCGATCGGCAGCAGGCGCGCGATGTCGGGGGCTTCGAGCGAGCCCGCGAGGCCGGCGCTCAAGCCGGCCGCATGGGCGAGGTCGAGGAAGCGCTGCAAAGCGGAAATGTCGAGATGGTCGATCAGCCGCTTTCCGTCCTTGCCAACCGTATCGAGCATGACGCCCTTGAACCCGGCCGCGCTGAGACGCGGGATGAGCGCAAGATTGGCGCCCTGATCGGCAAAGAGCACGGCGATGAGTTTTGTCTGCGTCGCGATCGGTTTCACCGCATCGATCAAGGCATCGGTCTCGCCAGGAAAGAGGCCGACTTTCACGTAATCGACGCCGGTTGCCGCAATTTCCCGCGTCGCGGCGGCAAGCTCCGCGGGCGAGGCAAGGTTTCCGGCAACTGCGCTCACCGGCCGGCGCTTGCCGACCGCCGCGACAACGGCGCGGATCGCCGCGGCATTGAGCGCGCCAAGAGGCGCCGCCGCCGGGTCCTTCAGGTCAAGAATATCGGCGCCTTCGATCAGCGCGATTTCGGCTTCCGCCGCGTCGGCGACGCTCGCAAGCATCAGCGTCATCGGGCACCAACTCTCCGCGGCGGCAAGCGGCCGCCTGATCTTCGGCCTTCTCTATACGACAAGGCGTTCGAGGCCAATTCTGGGGTCAGGGGCGGGGGAAAGGAACCTGTTCTTTCAGCGGATAGCCGCTGGCTTCCCAGCCCTGGGTACCCTCCTGATACCAAAGCACATGGGCATAGCCCAGCGTTTTGGCGCGCTTGGCGGCGTTCCAGGACATCCAGCAATGGTGCGAGCAATAGAAGACGAGCGGTCGCGCAAGGTCGCCGCCGCTCGCCTGTTTCAGCCCGCGGCGGAAATAATCCAGCGTCACCGGCGCCAGCGCACCATAGCCGGTATCCGGCAGCCAAATGCTGCCGGGAATGTCGAAACGCGGCTTATCGCGCCAGAGCGTGCCGGGCGCGAGGCCGGCAGGCTTCGGCGCTTGCGGCAGGACATCGACGAAGGCCGCGGCCTTCTTTTCCCAAAGGGCATGCGCTTCGGCAACGCTCAAAGCCGGCTGGCCGTCGAGCGTCGCAGGCACCGTCCCGCGAAAGTCGGACATCCGGTAGCCGGCGGGCTCCGGCGCCGCCTGATCGGCCTGGGCGGCCGCGGCCGAAAGACACAGAAACAAAATGGCGGCGAAACGGCTCGATCTCATCCTAGGGCTCCCCGGCTCTTTTATTCCAAACTTTTGCGCAGCGCTGCCAGCGTTTCGTGGAAGCCCGGCGGGCCGCCGAGCAGGCGTTCCATCATCAGCGCCCCCTCAAGCGTCGCGACGACCAGCCGCGCCGACTGCGCCGGTTCGACGTCCGCGCCGATCGTGCCATTGGCGCGGCCCTCGGCAAGGATACGCTGCAGCCAGGCAATATGCCGGCGGAAGAAAATCGCGATGCCGTCGCGCATGCGTTCTGGCAAGATCGCGAGTTCCGACGCCATCGCCGCGGCAAGACAGCCCTGCTCCTGCTCGAGTCCATGCAGATAGAGACTGGCATAGGCCTCGACGCGCGCCAGGCCGTCCTCACTGTCGGCGACGATCGTCTCCAGTGCGCGGTCATAGCGCGCGCTATAGGCCGCGATCAGCGCGGCGCCGAGGTCTTCCTTGGTCGGGAAATGATGATGGATGCTCGCTTTGCGCAGGCCGACGGCCTCGGCAAGGTCGGCATAGCTGAAACCGGACCAGCCGCGCTGGCGCACCAGAACCTCGGCTTCGCCCACCAATTTGTCGCGCGTATCGGGAAGCATAGTTTACCTACCTACTGATAGGCAGAGCCGTCAAGCCGAAGAAAAGGCGACGCGCCAGATTGACGATCGCAAAACTACCGACTAGAAGGTAGGGAGCTAGAGGAGAGAGAATGACCCAGCGGATGGTAGATTGGGCGGGGTACCGCCAGCAGCTCGGCAGGACGCTCGAGGGCATAGCCGAGATCAGCCCCGACCTTCTGAAGGGCAACGACGTCCTGTCCAAGGCGGCACCGACGCCCGCTACGCTCGACGCGAAGACGCGGGAACTGATTGCGCTTGCCGTCGCCGTGACGACACGCTGCGACGGCTGCATTGCCTTCCATACCGAGGCGGCGCGCAAAGCCGGCGCGACGAAAGCGCAGCTCGTCGAGGCGCTCGGTGTCGCCATAGCCCTCAACGAGGGTGCGGCGCTGATCTATTCGGCTCGCGCCGTCGATGCTTTCGACAGCACGGCAGGCTAAGGTGGCCAAGCGGCGGCGAAGCACGGGGGCTTGATGGCAAAGCATCCGACCTTGCTCACGGCGCTGACGCTCCTCGCCCTCACTCTGCTAGGCAGTCTTGGCCTGGCCCGTGGCGAAGGCGCCGCAATCACGCCGCTGCCGGTCCGCGAGATTGCGCCTGGTGTCTACGCGCATCAGGCGCCGGTGACGGCAATGAATGCGGCAAGCGGCGGCGACATCGCCAATCTCGGCTTCATCGTCGGCGACGAGGCCGTTGCCGTCATCGATACGGGCGGCGCGCGCATCATCGGCGAACGGCTGAAAAAAGCGATCGAAGCCGTGACGCAGAAGCCGGTCCGCTATGTCATCAATACGCATGAGCATCCCGACCATATTTTCGGCAATGCCGCCTTTGCCGCGCCCGGGGTGACCTTCGTCGGTCACATGAATCTGCCGCGCGCCATGGCCGAGCGCGGCCCGGCCTATCTTGCGACATGGCGGCGCGTGATGACGCCGGCTCTCGTTGACGGCATCAAGCTTGTGCCGCCGACGCTGCTTGTCAGCCCCGGCAAGGATGTGCGTCTCGATCTGGGTCATCGCCTGATCGATCTGCGCGCCTGGCCGCCGATGCATACGGATTGCGACGTGACCATCTTCGACGAGAAGACAGCGACCTTGTTTACCGGCGATCTCGTCTTTCTGCAGCATGTGCCGGTCGTCGACGCCAGCGTTCTCGGCTGGATGAGGGCCATGCCGGCGCTGGCGAAAATCCCAGCCAAACGGGTCGTGCCCGGACATGGGACCGTCGATGTCGACTGGCCGCAGGCGCTCGCAGCGGAAAAAACTTATTTCACCAAACTGACGCAGGATTTGCGGGGATTCATCGCGCGCGGCGCGGACATTAACCAGGCAGCCAAAGAGGCCGGCCAGTCGGAAGCCTCGAAATGGCAGCTCTTCGGCATCTATAACCCGCGCAACGCCACCGCCGGCTACGCCGAACTCGAATGGCAGTGAAGTCGCGAATGGACGTGATATAATACAGGCTAGGGAGAAAGGGAGAAACGACCATGCGCAGATGGCAAGGACTGGCGGCTACGGCCGCAATCATGGCTTTAGGTTGCGTGGCTCTGTCGCCGGCACGGGCCGCCAATGCGTCTCCAGGCGAGACCTGGAAGGGCCTCGTCGATGCACTGTTCCCGCATCAGACGCTGACCGAAGACGGGACGATCATCAAGCTCGGCACGCCGCTGTCGGCGGAAGATGCGGCGCTGGTGCCGGTGACTTTGCACATGAATTACACCGATCCCGATCTGCCGCTGAGCGATCCGCACCGGGTGAAGAAGGTGACGCTTGTCATCGATGAAAATCCTTCGCCGGTCGCGGCCGTTTTCGAACTCGGCCCCAAGAGCGATGTCACCAAAATCGAGACGCGCGTGCGCGTCAATCAGAACACCAAGATCCATGCGGTCGCCGAGACCGTCGACGGCAAGCTCTATGTCAGCGAATCCTTCGTTGCCGCAGCCGGGGGCTGCTCGGCACCTAGTGGTGGGATGGATACGGCGGGTGGGCCGCCCCTCGGCACGATCCGCCTGCGTGGCATCAAGCCGGAATATGTCAACGCCGATGCGCGCCGCAAGGAAGCAGTGGTCATGATCAAACATCCCAACAATACCGGGATGCAAATGAACGCGGCGACGCACCTCTATGTCCCGGCGCGCTATATCGAGGCCCTGCGGGTGAGCCAGGGCAATGATCTGATCTTCGCGGTAACCGGCGGCATCTCGATCTCGGAGGATCCGAATTTCCGCTTCGATTATCTTTCGAACGGTTCCGCCGAGATGAAAATCACGGCCGCCGATACGAAGGGCACAAAGTTCGCCAAGGACGGCGCCGTCGGACCCGCCATGTAAACCGGCCATTTAAGCTGCCGCGCGGCGCTTAATTGAACAATTCGAAATCGCCGGGCGTATGCGTCTCACCTTCGCTGGCATCAGCGAAGGTGAGATGATTGGAAAGATCGGCCAGCGTCAGGACTTTGGCCGCGACGCTGGGATCGAGCCGCCAATGGTCGGGCAGGATAAGCGCCAGAGCGCCGAGAAAATCCGCCAGATTCTTCAGCTTCTGGGAAATGTGATCGAAGTCCTGCAATTCGCGCAAATGCGCCGGATTGCGCGCGGCGGCCTCGATCACCAGCGGCGCGATCAGGCTTTGCAAGCGGTGCACGGCCTCGCCCACATGGCTGAGCGCCTCGCCGACGCGATCGGTGACATCGGCGATCGGAACGCTTGGTGCGGCGGCGTCTGCGGGGTTGATCGACATCCGGGCTCGGTCCTCAAAAGAATTCGACGTCGCCATCGGCCCGTGGCGGTGGCGCCACGACGATGGGTATTTCCTTGCCGGCGATGAAGGCTTGGCGCGCCCGGCCCGAGACCGGCCAGAACTGAAGCCGCCGGCCGTTTTCGCCGCCGCAACTGCCCCCGACAAATGCTATCGCCTCAGCCTTTAGAAATCGCTCGGCGAAGGTCGCGTTTTGCCGGCCGATATCGGAGAGATTCTCGATCGTGCGCGCCCCGCCGAAGAGTTTGGCTTCGAGTCGGTCCTTGCGAGCGCCGCGTTGCAGCAGGCCGTTGACCAGCAGTTCCATCAAATGCACGCCGTAGCGCTCGGCATCGCCGTTGTGCGTTGCTTTGTCGGAGCCCGGCAGGAGAAAATGATTCATGCCGCCAACGCCTGCGACCGGATCGCGGATACAGGCGGCGACGCAGGAGCCGAGCAGTGTGACCAACACGACATTCGGATCGTCGGAGACGAAATATTCGCCTTGGACGATATGCACTTTCTGCTGCGGGGCGTCGGTCTCGTCGGTTCCGGGGGCAGCGCGATGGCGATTCATTTCAGCTTTCCGAAGACGGCTTCGATCGCGCCTTTCAACACCGGGATCGTGAATGGCTTGACGAGATAATTGTTGACGCCGAGCTTGATCGCGCGCTCGATCAAGGCGCGGTCGCCACGGCCGGTCAGCATGATGAAGGCCGATTTTTGCGTCGTCGGATGGGCCCGCACGGCTTGCAGAAATTGCAGGCCGTCGAGCTTGGGCATGTTGAGGTCGGAAATCACGAGATGGGCCGGCTTCTGCAGCAGTGCTTTCAGCGCCTGCTCGCCGTCCGAAGCCATTTCGATGTCCTGGATTCCGAGCTGCTGCAATCCGTCGCGGATCAACGCGCGGCTGGTGAGCTGGTCGTCGACGATCATCGCCCTTATGGCAGATGCGAACGGCATGCTCGCCCTCCTTCCTCGTTCCGGTTGGTGAGCCGCAGGATTTCGCCGCCGATCTTTTCGAGCGGCAATTGTTTTTCGACGGCTTCGATTTCAAAGGCGACACGCGGCATGCCGTAAACAAGGCTGGTTGCGCGATTCTGGCCGATGGTGCTGGCGCCAGCCTGACGCAGCCCCAAAAGCCCATCGGCGCCATCGCGGCCCATGCCGGTGAGAATAACGCCAACAGCCTTGGACTTGACCGCGGCCTGCACGGACCGAAACATCACATCGACGGACGGGCGATGGCCATTGACCGGACCAGCACTGCTGAGATGGCAGGTCAGGCTTCGGCCGGACGCAACCTCGAGATGCGTCACCGACCCCGGCGCGAGGTAGACATGGCCCTTGAGCAGCGGCGCGCCCTCGGTCGCTTCGGCGACGCGCGGCGCGCACAGCCGGTCGAGCCGGTCGGCGAAGCTCTTGGTGAAGGTCGCCGGCATGTGCTGGGTGATGACGGTCGGCGGGCAGTTCTCCGGAAATTTCGACACCACGGCGATCAGGGCTTCAACGCCGCCGGTCGAAGCGCCAATCGCGACGATCTTGCCGTCCGGCTCGTAAAGCACGCCGCGCGACACCGGCGTTACGGCATCCTCCTTGAGCTGCGGCTTCAGGACCTGCATGCGCGCCGCGGCCGCGGCTTTCACTTTCGCCGCAAGGCCGGGGAACATTTCGCTATCGCCGGGCACCGGCTTGGCGATGCAATCGAAGGCGCCGATCTCGAGCGCCTTGATCGTCGCCTCGGTGCCGCGCGCGGTCAGATTGGACACCATGATCACCGGGGTCGGACGCAGCCGCATGATCTTCGAGAGAAAGTCGATGCCGTTCATGTTCGGCATTTCGACATCGAGCGTGATGACGTCGGGCTCGAGCGTCTTCATCGCCTCGCGCGCCTCATAGGGGTCCGCCGCCTGGCCGACGATCTCGATCTCCGAGTCCTGCGAAAGAACCTGACCGATCAGATGCCGCATTGTCCGCGAATCATCGACGATGAGAACCTTCGTCTTGCTCACTTGCCGTTTTCCCTTTGCCGCAAACGATAGGTGGTGATGCCTTCGCTCTCGAAGAGAGCGGCCGCGGGGCCAGAGATGCGCTCCGAATGGCCGATATACAGACGCCCGCGCGGCATGAGCTGCGGCGCAAAGCGGCTCCAAAGCCGCGCCTGCGTCGCCTCCTCGAAATAGATGACGACGTTGCGGCAGAAGATCGCGTCGAACTTGCCACGCATCGGCCAGGTGCCGATGAGATTGAGCTCGCGAAACGCCACCAGCGAGCGCAAGACATCGCCGGCCGTCCAGACCTTGCCCGATTCATTGCGCGTCGCGGTAAACCAGCGCAGCCGCTGATCGGGCGGCACCGGCTGCATCAAGCTGTCGCCATAGGCGCCCGCGGTGCCGTCGGCAATCATGTTCGGATCGATGTCGGTTGCCAGGATCTTGATGTCGTAATTGGCCGCATCGGGCAGCACCGAGAGCACCGTCAGGGCGATCGAATAAGGCTCCGCGCCATTGGAGCAGGCGGCGGACCAGAAGCGCACCCGCCCGCCGCGCCGCGCCGTTTCGACGAGCGGCGGCAGGACCTCCTTGCGCAAATGCTCGAAATGGTGCGGCTCGCGGAAAAAGCGGGTGACGTTGGTGGTCAGCGCCGCGAGCATCTGCTGGCGCTCGCTGACGCCGGACTTCGATCCGACGAGTTCGCAATAGTCGCGGAAGCTTTTCAGCCCGAGCGCGCGCAGCCTTTTGGCGAGGCGCGAATAGACCAGCGCCGCCTTGCCGCGCGGCACGTGGATTCCGGCGTCGGCATGCAGCATCTCGGCGATTTGGCGAAAGTCTGCATCCGTCATCACGAATTCGGCGGTGATGGCGGTGCTCTCTTGCCGGTTGTCGATCGCGGAGATTGGCGCGCGGGTCATGCGGCTTCGCTCACCCCAGGGTTTGCGCCCGGCGGGGCATCGCCTTGGGTCTTTGCCAGCACCGCGTCGACATCGAGAATCAATGCGACGCGGCCGTCGCCCAGGATCGTCGCGGCCGCAATGCCCGGCACATGCCGATAATTCGCTTCAAGGCTCTTGATGACGACTTGGCGCTGGCCTTGGATGGCGTCGACGAGAAAGGCGCTGCGGCCGCCGCCTTCGGTCTCGACCAGAATGACGACTCCGGCGAGCGGATCGGACGCGCTGCCGCGATAGCCGAGCTCGCGGCCGATATCGACGAGCGGCGTGAACTTGCTGCGGATCGAGATCACCCGCGCCGCACCGCCCATGCCATGCACTTCGCCGGCCTTCGGCTGCAAGGTCTCGACGATCGCGGTGAGCGGAACGATCAGGGTTTGATCGGCAACGGTGACGACCATCCCATCGAGCACGGCCAGCGTCAGCGGCAGGCTCATCGTGAAGGTCGAACCCTTGCCGGGCCGCGAGCTGATCGAGATACGGCCGCCGAGCGCCTGGATCGAGCGTTTCACCACGTCCATGCCGACGCCGCGGCCGGAAATGTCCGAAATCTCGGAGGCGGTGGAGAAGCCCGGCAGAAAAATAAGATTGTCGACCTCTTCGTCGGTGAGCTGGGCATCGGCCGGGATCAGGCCCTTGTCGATCGCGATCTGCTTGACGCGCGGTCGGTTGATGCCGGCGCCGTCGTCGGAGATTTCGATGACGATGCGGCCGGAACGATGCAGCGCGGAGAGCCGCACTGTACCTTCCTCGGGCTTGCCGGCGGCGATACGCGCCTCCGGCTTTTCGAGCCCATGATCGATGGCATTGCGGATCATATGCGTCAGCGGATCGGTCAATCGCTCGATCACCGTCTTGTCGACTTCGGTGCCCTCGCCCTCGGAGACGAGGCGTACCGATTTGCCGGTCATCGCCGCAAGCTCGCGGACGAGCCGCGGCATGCGCTGAAATACCGATTTCACCGGCTGAGCGCGGATCGCCATCACGCTGTCTTGAATCTCGCGCGTCAACTGTTCGAGTTCATCGAGGCCGATGACGATGCCGGAGGCGCGGGCTAGGCCCGCCTCGGTTACCCGCTGCGCCAGCATGGCCTGGTTGATGACGAGCTCGCCGACAAGGTCGATCAGCCGGTCCACGCGGTCGAGATCGACGCGGATGGTCGGCGCGGCCTTGGCGTCGGCCTCGCCACTCGGTTTGGCCGCGGCCGCCTTTGCCTGCGTTGCGCGCTCGGTCGGTTCAGAGACGTCCGGCGTCGGAATGCTTGTTGCGATTGGTTCGGGCGCGGCGTCGGGCGCGTCGGGCTCGGACGCTTGGACGCGCGCCAAGAGCGCGGCAAGCTCATCGTCGATGCCGCCGCCGCCTGGTCCCGTCGGGGCCGTTTCATTGATGATTTCGAGATCGCAATCCCAGGTCACGAAATCGAACACATCGCGGACGGCATCCTCGTTCTTCGGCGTCGTCAGCTTGATCGTCCAGGCGAGATAGGCGCCTTCCGGATCGAGCTCGCTCAAGAGCGGCAGGTCGGAAACATCGCAGGATGTTTCAATCGGCCCCAGTTCGCCGAGTTCGCGCAGGATCAGCGCCGTCTCATTCGCCTTGGCATAAAGGCTCGGCTTGGGTTTGAACTTGATGATGAAGACATTGTCCGCCGGCGCCGGCGCCGGCTCGTCTTCGTCGAAGTCGAAGACGGCATGCACCGGCTGGAACTCGAGCCCCGACAGATCGTCCTCGGGTTCGGCCGCGTCGCCCGGATTCAAGGCGCGCAATTCATCGGCGAGCTTCTGGCTGCGGTTCTCGTCGACACTGCCGCCGTCGCGGGCGGCGCGGACGAGATCGGCGAGGACATCGGCGGCGCGCAGCAGGACTTTGAGCACCTCCGGCGTCGGTTCGAGCCGGCCGGCGCGAACATGATCGAGCGCTGTCTCGAACACATGCGCAAAGCGGACGAGATCTTCGAGGCTGAACGCTCCCGCCCCGCCCTTCACGGAATGGACGGCGCGGAAGACGGCATTCACCGTCTCCGAATCATTGTCGCCCCCTTCCATGGCCAGCAGACCGGCTTCCAATTCGGCAAGCTGCTCTTCGCATTCCTGGAAGAAGGTCTGTTTGATGGCCGCCATCGGGTCCATGGCTTGCTCCCGATGGGTCAGGCGGCGACGCGGCGGACGGCGGCGACGAGTTTGGTGGGATCAAATGGCTTGACGATCCAACCGGTGGCGCCGGCGCGGCGGGCGCGATCTTTTTTCTCGGCGTCGCTTTCGGTCGTCAGAACGAGGATCGGTACGGCGCGATGATTGGCATCGTGGCGCACCTTTTCAATAAAGCCGAAGCCGTCGAGCCGCGGCATGTTGATATCGGTGACGATCACATCCGGCTTTTCTCCGGCCAGAACCTCGAGTCCGTGCATACCGTCCTCCGCCTGGATAACGCGGTAGCCGGCGTCGGATAAGGTCAGCAGAAGCATGTCGCGCATCGTGCGCGAATCGTCGACCGTGAGAATGGTCTTGGTCATCGTTGAGGCCCTTCGGAAATCATTTGGTCTTGTCGGATATTGTGCCGAGCGGGACTTAAAATTCTTCCCACTCGTCATTCGCCGGCTTCGGCGCCGCACCGCCGCGCGAAGCCACCGTCTTGAACGCGGGGCGCGCAGCATTTTTGACCGGCTGCTTGCGCGGCGTCTCGACATCGCCGACCTGGAAGCGGCCGACGAGCTTCGTCAATTCTTCGGTTTCGAGCGACAGCGTATGGCTCGCGGCGGTCGATTCCTCGACCATGGCGGCATTCTGCTGCGTCACCTGATCCATTTGATTGACGGCGGTATTGACCTCTTGCAGACCGGTCGCCTGTTCGCGCGCGCTCGTCGCAATATCGGCGACGATCGAATCCATCTCGGCGACTTGCGCAAAGATGCGCTCCAGCGCCTTGCCGGTTTCTGCAACGAGATCGACGCCCTGCTCGACCTGCGTGCTTGAGGCGGAGATCAGGCCCTTGATCTCCTTCGCCGCTTCGGCGGAGCGCTGCGCCAAGGCGCGCACTTCGGAGGCGACGACTGCGAAGCCGCGGCCGGCGTCGCCCGCGCGTGCGGCCTCGACACCGGCGTTGAGCGCCAGCAGGTTGGTCTGGAAGGCGATCTCGTCGATGACGCCGATGATCTGGCCGATCTGTTGCGAGGATTTCTCGATCGCGCTCATCGCATTGATCGCCTGGCGGACGACGCCGCCGCCTTTTTCCGCATCGGACTTCGCCGTCGAGACCAATTCGCGCGCATGCATCGCCCCGTCGGCCGTCTTGCGCACCGTCGCGGTGATCTCGTCGAGCGCCGCGGCGGTTTCTTCGAGCGACGCGGCCTGCTGTTCCGTGCGCCGCGAGAGGTCGTCGGCCGCCGTGGAGATTTCCTGGGTGCCCGAGCGGATCGCCTGCGTATTGGTGTTGACGTGCACCATCACCTGCTGGAGCTTCTCGATCGAGGCATTGAAGTTGCCGCGGATTTTCTCGTATTCGCTGGTAAAGGCCTTGGCGAGCCGGAAGGTCAGATCGCCGTCCGAGAGCCGCTGCAGGGCTTCGGTGATCGACGAGACGAAGACGTTATGCGCCTCGATATATTGCTGCGTCTCGATCTCCTGGCGGGCACGATCGGCCTCGGCCGCCTTGCGCGCCGCTTCGGCTTCGGCCTCGAGCCGCGCCTTTTCGACCGCATTGTCCTTGAACACCTGGACGCGCTGCGACATTTCGGCGATCTCGTCGCCTTCGCCCAGCGGCGGAACGCCGACGTCGAGGCGTCCCTGCGCCAGCCGCTTCATGCAATCGTTGAGGATGCGGATCGGAAAGGCGATGCGGCGCTCCAATTGGTAGCCGGCGTAGCCGGCAACGAGCAGTGCAACGAGGCCGCCGACGATCTGGGCGAGATGGACGAACCAGAGGGCGCTGCCTTGCGCGCTTTCGGCTGCCGCCAATATCGTTTCAGCCTTGGTGCGCGCATCGGTGCCGGCGGCGTGAACCTGCTTCATCGTCTCGATGCTGGCCGCCGATTTGGCGATGGCCGTCGCTTGCGGCGCGTTCTGCGGATCGCCGCCGAACTGCATTTCGGGATCGCCGACCTCGCGCTGCCAGGTTGCGTTGGCGGCGGCGAACCGGTCGATCGCGGCGGTCATCTCGGGATCGTCACCGGCTTCGGCGCGAGCGGCGGCGATGTCTTCGCCGAATGATTTCGCCGCGGCGTCGTAAAGCTCGCGAAAACGCGCCTTGTCATCGGACAGAAGATAGCCGCGGCTGGTGCTGCTGAGGTCGTATTGAGTAGCCAGCGCCTCGTCGATGTGATCGACCAGCCGGAAGGCGGAATCGCGCGATTGGATCGCCCCTTCGGTATGATGGATGGCGACCTCGATGACCACCGATGTCATCGCCACGACGCCGAGAACGGCGGCGAATGCGACAATGAGCTTTTTTGAAATGACGATATTTTTCGACGCCACGCCAGCCTCCCTTAAGCGATCGTCGCGACTTTCGCGACGCGGCCGGGGGCGTCGGCGCCAAGAGTATGGCGACCGTCGACCATTGATGAGCGGAAATTCCCCTGCCCCACGCAGCCCAGCAAAGTTTTAGGCGAAAAGAGTGAATAAATTCGAAGCAGCCAGGGCCGGTTGCGGTTTTTCGCTTCCTATTGCTTAAACAAGGTGCGAGCGCCGCGCGGCGGGCAAGTCAAAAGTCGGTCCGGCTGCGGATCGCCGCGACCAGCGTGCCTTCGTCGAGATAATCGAGTTCTCCGCCGACCGGCACGCCATGCGCCAGCCGTGTCACGCGCACGGCAAGCGGCGCCAGAAGGTCGGTGATGTAATGCGCGGTCGTTTGGCCGTCGACGGTCGCATTGACGGCGAGCACGACTTCGCCGACCTGATCGCGCGCGACGCGATCGACAAGACTTTTCAGATTGAGATCGTCCGGGCCGATGCCGTCGAGCGGCGAGAGGGTGCCGCCGAGAACATGATAGCGTGCCGAAAGCGCGCCGGCGCGTTCCAGCGCCCAAAGATCGGCAACCGTCTCGACGACGACAAGCAGCTTGCCGTCGCGGCGCGTGTCGCGGCAGATCGTGCAGGGATCGCAGGAATCGACATTGCCGCAGCTCGTGCAGACGACGATCCGCTCGCGCGCGACCTGCATTGCGTCGGCGAGCGGCCCCAGCAATTCCTCCCGCTTGCGGATCAGATGCAGCGCGGCGCGCCGGGCGGAACGTGGCCCGAGGCCAGGCAGCCGCGCCAGCAATTGAATAAGCCGCTCGATCTCTGGACCGGCGATGCGCTCGGCCATGTCAGAAGAGTTTCAGGCCCGGCGGAATCGGCAGGCCGGCCGTCAGGCTTTTCATCCGCTCTTCCGTCAACCGCTCGGCTTTCTTGCGCGCATCGTCATGCGCCGCGACGATCAGGTCTTCGAGCATGTCCTTGTCGTCGGGTTTCAACAGCGTCGTATCGAGCGCGATCGCCTTCATCTGGCCTTTCGCCGTCAGGGTGACGCGAACCATGCCGCCGCCCGATTGACCTTCGACTTCGACCCGCTCGAGCTCCGCCTGCACCTCCTGCATCTTCGCCTGCATGGCCTGCGCCTGCTTCATCAGATCGAACATTCCGGCCATGTCGTGGTCCTCACAAATCGTCTTCGGTGATTGCCGAATCTATATAGGCGATGTCTTCGCCCGCTGCCGCGCCCTCCGCCGGCTCCGTCTCACGGACGGCGACGATCTCGGCGCCCGGAAATTGAGCCAAGACCGCGCGGACAAGCGGCTCGGCGCGCACACCGTGCAAGCTGGCGGCGGCCGCGGCTTCGGTCTGCTCCTTGAGGCTCGGCGCGCCGGCCTCGCGGGAGATCGCGACCATCCAGCGTTGGCCGGTCCATTCCTGCAGGCGCCGCGTCAAGGTCGGCGCGAGCTGCGGCGAGGCGCCGGGAGCGAGCGCGAATTCGATGGCGCCCTCCTCGAAGCGCACGAGCCGGACATCGCGCTCCAGCGCCAGCTTCAGTTGAATGTCGCGCACGGCGCCTGCTTGCGCCACGACATCCTCGAAACGGGCGAGACGCAGCCCCGGTTCGGCTTGTTGCGCCCGCGGCGACGGAGCGGGTTGCGTCGCTCGGCTCGAGCGTGAAACGAAGGTTGCCGAAGGTCCGGCTGAGACGGGGTCGCGCCCCGGCGCCGAGGCCGGAGCGGCGCTTTGCGGCGTAGTGCTGAGCCGGCGCAGGGCTTCGTCCGGGGTCGGCAGATCGGCGACATAGGCGAGCCGTACCAGGATCATGTCGGCGGCGGCGAGCGGCCGCGGCGAATCCTTGATCTCGGCGAGGCCTTTCAGCAGCAATTGCCAGGCGCGGGTCAACACCGGCAGCGACAGCTTTTGCGCGAAGTCGCCGCCGCGAACCCGCTCCGCCTCGCTCAGCGCCGGATCCTTTGCCGTCTCCGGCACGAGTTTCAGCCGCGTCACGACATGGGTGAATTCGGCCAGTTCGCTCAGCACGCGCTGCGGGTCGGCGCCAGCATCATAGAGTGCTTTCATCGCGCCGAGGGCCGCGGCAATATCACCGCGCATGACCTCGGCGAAAAGCTCGATGAGCCGCGTGCGGTCGGCAAGGCCGAGCATCTGACGCAAATCTTCGGCTTTCACTTCGCTGCGCAGGCTGCCCTTGGCATGCGCGATCGCTTGGTCGAGCAGCGAGAGCGCATCGCGGACGGAGCCCTCCGCCGCGCGGGCGATCAGCGCCAAGGCCTCCGGCTCGGCGGCAATCGCCTCCTTGGCGCAAATGCTGGCGAGATGGGCGACAAGCCGGTCGGCCTCGATGCGGCGCAGATCGAAGCGCTGACAGCGCGAGCGCACCGTCACCGGCACTTTCTCGATCTCGGTCGTCGCGAAAATGAATTTCACGTGGTCCGGCGGCTCTTCGAGCGTTTTCAGCAGACCGTTGAAGGCCGCCTTCGAGAGCATATGCACTTCGTCGATGATGTAGACTTTGGTGCGCGCCAGAACCGGGCGGTAGCGGGCGTTGTCGATGATCTCGCGAATATCGTCGATGCCGGTATGCGAGGCCGCATCCATTTCGATCACGTCGACATGGCGGGATTCGATGATCGCCTGGCAATGCACGCCGAGCTGCGGCATGTGGATCGTCGGCTGATTGACGGCCGGCGCGGTGTCATGCGCCGGAAGTTCGTAATTGAAGGCGCGGGCGAGAATGCGGGCGGTGGTCGTTTTTCCGACGCCGCGGACGCCGGTCAGGATATAGGCCTGATGGATCCGGCCGAGGTCGAAGGCGTTCGACAGCGTCGTGACCATCGCCTCTTGGCCGATCAGATCGTCGAAATTAGCCGGCCGGTATTTGCGCGCCAGCACGCGATAAGGCACGGCCGGGGTTTCGCCGGCCGGCAGAAGGGAAGGCTCCGTGCTGTGATCCTCGGCCATTCAGCCCGTCATTGCGAGCAGAGCAGGCGGCCCGGCCCATTGTCCGGCCTGTCGCTGCGTTTCTCGCAACGACGCAGCGCTTCAAAATCAAGAGGTGGGAGGCTGGACAGAAACCCGCCCGGTCTCGTCTGGGCTGCTTCCTTCCGGACCTGACCCGGTTGGCGAGTGGTGCGTCCACCGCCAACCTCCCGGCCCCTATTTGGACCAGGCCCGGCAAATCCGCAAGTCCGCGAAGGCTTGAATCTTGCTGCCGCGCACCAGAAGTCTATACGTCAAAACAGCGGCTTATGACGTGTCTCAGCGAGAGTTCCGATGACGCAGGCGCTTGTGCTTTTTTCCGGCGGTCAGGATTCGACGACTTGTCTCGCTTTTGCGCTGGCGCGTTTCAACCATGTCGAGACGATCGGTTTCGATTATGGCCAGCGCCACCGCATCGAACTCGATCAGCGCGGCCGGATCCGCGAACAGATCAAAACCATCGATCCCCTCTGGGCGCAGCGGCTCGGCGACGACCATCTGATCGACCTTGGCGTGCTTGGGCAGATTTCGGCGACCGCGATGACGCGCGATGTCGCCATCACCATCGAGGCGAACGGCCTGCCGAACACATTCGTCCCTGGCCGCAATCTTGTGTTTCTCGCCTTTGCGGCGGCGGTCGCCTATCGCCGCGGCCTGCAGCACATTGTCGGCGGCATGTGCGAGACCGATTTCTCCGGCTATCCCGACTGCCGGGATGCCACGATCAAGGCGATGCAGACCGCGCTCAATCTCGGCATGGAGGCGAAATTCAGCCTCGAAACGCCGTTGATGTGGCTCGACAAGGCTGCGACCTGGACATTGGCCGAGGAACTCGGCGGCCCGGCGCTTGTCGACCTGATCCTCGAAGAGACGCACACCTGCTATCTTGGCGAGCGCGGCATGCGGCATGAATGGGGCTATGGCTGCGGCACCTGCCCCGCCTGCACCTTGCGTGCACGAGGCTGGGCGAAATATCGCGCCGAGGCGGCTACCAAAACCGGCCGACCGGCGTGATCACGGATTGGCTGCGGGGGCCGGGCTCGTCTGCGCCGAGGCGGCCGGAGCGGCACTCTCGGGCTGCGCCGGCGCGGGTGTCGTCTGCGCCGTGGCGGCGACCGGCACTGCTTGCGCAACCGGGGCGGACGGCGCGGCCGGCTTGTTGAAGCCGAAAAAGTTCGTGAAAGGCAACGGTTTGTTCGCCCCGGGTTTCGGGGCGGTCGTTGCGGTCGCGCCGGTCGGCTGCGGATCGACGGGTTCGGTCTCGCCGCGTGCCAGGCGCAGCGCGGCGGCCTTTTTCTCCGCCACCGTCGCCGCGGCGAGATCTTTCGCGCGCGCCGCCTTCAATTGCGCCGCCGTAGGCGCCCGGCCGTGATGCTTGATCGCGACATCGACCGGGCCTTGCGCGAGCGCTTCCGGCCGGCTGACGTCTTCGATCTTCTGCGTGCGGAAGGTTGGGTTCTGACCGCCGTCGGCGTAGACCGTATGAACGGCAGGCAGGCCGCCGGCGACGAGCTCGGCAATTCTGGCATCGTCGCGCGCTTCCTTGGCGACGACTTCATCATGCACCATCTCGTCGCGTTGCAAGGACGGGCAAGGTCCGCTCGGGTCGAAACTTTGGCCCATCGCCGGCTTGGCGTTGAAGACATAATGCATGTCGCAGACGTTGACCGCGACTTCTTGTTTGGTCACTTCGAAATTGTCGGTGCCCTTTTTCAGCTCGCGCCAGAAGTCGATGTTCGGATCGAGCCGGTATTTGGCGAAATTCTCGGCCGTCATGTGGAACGGCATCGACTGCATCTGGATCTCGGGCTGGCCGCCGGCGAAGGCCTCGCGCGCGATCGAATAGATCTCGCCGATCTCGGGATTGGTCATCGAGAAACAGCCGGCCGACGAACAGATGCCATGCACCATGATCGAATCGCCGGAATAGCCGTGGACGCGATCATAGAGGTTCGGATAGCCGACATTGAACGAGAGATAATAATTCGAATGCGGATTCATCTGCGCCGGATAGATCGCATAGAATCCTTCCGGCACCTGCCGGTCGCCCTGCTTTTTCTTTGGGCCGAGCTGGCCGGACCAGCGGCACATCGGATAGGTCTTGAGATAGACGTAGCGGCCGTCCGAGCGCATCTTCCAGACTTCGAACTCGGCTTCCTTCTTATAGGTGCGAAAGAGGACCGGCGCCTGCGGGCTCGTGCCCTTGGCTTGCATCAAGGCCAGCATTTGCGGCGAAAGCGGCGCGTAGGCGCGGTCGACAACAAGGTCGGTCGAATCGTCTTCGCCGACGCAGCCGCCGAGCGCAGCAAGAAAGCCGGCGCATAAAGCGAAGGCGGCAAGCTTCCCGCGGGCAAAATGGAACGGCATCGGCATTCGCTCTCGACCTGAGGCCCCCATGGCCAAGCCGCCATCTAAAAGCGTTATCCTTATCCGCTGGTTACTTCAACCGGGGGGTGCTTCAGAAGCCATAGCCTTTGCGCGGATTTGGCCACCAATAAGGCGGCGCATAGGGCCAGTAGCTGTCGGTATAGACGCCGCGGGTGATGCAGACCCGCTGGACGCCATAGCGCGTCACCTCGTTGAAGAGGTTCATCTGCGGCTCCGGTACGAGCTTGCAGCTCGGCGGCGGCGGCAGAAAAGCCACGTCGGGCGGCAGCGGCCGGTGCCGGTAATAGGGCCGGTCGAGGTCGGCTGCCGCGGCGTGCCCCATAGAAAGGCTCGCGAGGACAAGGCCGAGCCCGCAGCCTATCGTTTTCTTTGCTCTCTCCGCCATCGATCCGGCTCCGGGCGGCCGAGCCGCGATTCACCGGACAATGGCGGGCTAAGCTTGCCTCTTCCTTAAGCGACGCCGCCGGCCGCTCGCCGCGACGCCGGGCGTCCCTAAGCCGGCTTAACCCCTTCGATTTGTCCGAAACCGCGACGCCTTGTCGGTCCGGCGCTCTACGCTTTCGGCTTGGAGAAGACGGATTCGACGTCGATATCCTCGTCCTCGTCCCGCGCCGCGGGCGCCGGCTTCTGGGCAAATACTTCGCCCTCGCGGCCTTCCTCGGCGTGTGGCGCCGTCGTGATCTCGGCCGGAACCAGCGTCTGCTTGCGATCCTCCTCGACAGGGACGCGTTCCTTGGCGGCGCGGTTGACCTCGAAATCGAGGTCCATCTGCGAGCAAAGCCCAAGCGTCACGGGGTCCATCGGCGTCAGCGCTGCCGAATTCCAATGTGTGCGGTTGCGGATCGCCTGCAGCGTGGTCTTGGTCGTGCCAACGAGCCGCATGATCTGCGCGTCCTTGAGCTCAGGATGGTTGCGCAACAGCCAGAGGATGGCGTTCGGCCGGTCCTGGCGCCGCGACAGCGGCGTATAGCGCGGCCCGCGCGCCCGCTTGATCTCCGGCAGCCGCACTTTGGAATGGGCGAGCTGCAGATGATGTTCGGGGTCCTTCTCGCCGGCCGCGATCTCCTCGCGGGTCAATTGGCCGGAGGTGATCGGGTCGTGACCCTTGATGCCGGCGGCGACCTCGCCATCGGCGATGCCTTTGACTTCAAGAGGGTGCAATTTGCAGAAGGCAGCGATCTGATCGAAGCTGAGCGAAGTGTTCTCGACGAGCCATACGGCCGTCGCCTTGGGCATGAGCGGTGCGTCGTTCATTCTCGTCTCCTCTTGGTCTCGGCGCCAGCGCGCAGGGGGCCGCGGCCAAGACCGGAATAGGGCATCCGCATCCTGGGATGCGGTTGGACAAACTTAAGCGCGGCCATAACACCGCACCTAACGTCCAAATTGTGGGGATCGATATTTCTTAAGCGACCCGGCCACGCAAAGCAATGTGGGCCATTCTCCATTGAATATAATCATTCCCAAGCAAAATTATGCCGATAAATGTCCCGACCCACAAAACCCGGCACTTTGAACACAAGGGCGAGCGATGAGCCGTGACGATGACGATCCTTTCGCGCCGCAGCGCAAGCCGCCGGAGCATAGCCTCGGCCAGCCGCTCGATGATCTTTCGATCGAGGAATTGAACCTGCGGATCGAGGCTTTGAAGGCGGAGATCGGCCGGCTTGAGGAAGCGCGGCGCGGGAAGGAGGCCGGCCGGGCCGGCGCGGCAGCCTTTTTCAAGCCGCTTTCCTAGAGGCCCGATGGGAACCCACGGTTGCGCCGGTCCGGGCGGACAATTCGTAACCTTTTATTAGATTTTTGGGCTTAGCACTAAGGCCGCCGGTGAAGAACTGGCACCTGCCGCCGGCCTCAGCCCGCGGTTTCTCCCTCCCCAACACCAACTTCCCCAGAGCCGCTTCGGCGGCTCTTTCTTCGCGGCCGCCGCGCGTTTTTGCGCTTGCTCGCGCATTAACCTTACTCAAAACTTAATGCCCGCGGCCCGGCCAAAGGCCGTAATATTCGCGGCGGAAAATCCCGTCCGAAATGAGTTCAGGTCCGCGCATGATTCAGCCGTCGAGCAGTCCGCAAGAAGCCGCCGTTTCCTTCGCCAACCGTCTGGTTGCATCCGAGTCCTTCAAGACCCTGTTTCGCGACGGCATGGCGCTCGTCGAGGAAACCGCCAATTATCTCGACGGCGAGGGACGCGAGGAAGCCAAGCTTTTGCCGCGTCTTGCGGCACTTGCCTACGCAACCGAGAGCATGCGGTTGACCACGCGGCTGATGCAGGCGGCCTCTTGGCTGCTGCTGCAGCGGGCGGTCAATGAAGGCGAATTGACCCAGAGCGAGGCCGCGTCGGAGAAGCGCAAGGTCCGCTTGAGCGAGCAGCAATCGGCGACGAGCCCGGAGGCGCTCGCCAAACTGCCGCCGCGCCTGCTCGACATCGTCGATCGCTCGTTGCGGCTGCAAGGCCGCATCCTGCATCTCGATCGGGTGATCTATCAGCCGGCCGACGAAAAGCCGGGCCGCGCCCGCCCGCTCGAGCCGCAGCTCGAACTGCTCCGCGCCGCCTTCGCCTGCACCGAATAAGCGGCCCTGCCGGAGCCGCCATTCTCAAGCGAGAAGTAGAGGCTTACTTCTTGGCGCCGATGCCGAGATTGCCGAAGCGCGAGTTGAAGCGTGTCAGACGGCCGCCGCGGTCAAGCAGGTGCTGCGAGCCGCCGGTCCAGGCCGGATGCGTCTTCGGATCGATGTCGAGGTTCAGCGTCGCGCCTTCCTCGCCATAGGTCGAGCGGGTGTAAAATTCCGAGCCGTCGGTCGCGACGACTTTGATGAAGTGATAGTTCGGATGACCTTCCGGTTTCATCGTCAGATCCAGATGGGTTGAGACGGCCAAGGGCCGAAAAATAAGGGCGCCTTCAGGCGGAAGGCGCCCCTATAACCTTTTCGCGCGCCGCTCACAAGCGGCCTATGACGCCCTTATTCGGCCGCGTGGGCCTTCTTCTTGCCGTGGAACTGGTCGGCCTCGGTCGAATCGGCCAGCGCCGTCGTCGAGGACTGGCCGCCCGAGAGAACTTCAGCGACGGCGTCGAAATAGCCGGTGCCGACTTCGCGCTGATGGCGGGTCGCCGAATAGCCGCGCGGCTCGGCGTCGAATTCCGCCTGCTGCAGCTTGGTATAGGCGGCCATGCCGTGATCGCGATAGCCATCGGCCAGGTCGAACATGGACAGGTTCAGCGCGTGGAAGCCCGCGAGCGTCACGAACTGGAACTTGTAGCCCATGGCGCCCAATTCGCGCTGGAACTTGGCAATCGTCGCGTCATCGAGCTTGGCGCGCCAGTTGAACGACGGCGAGCAATTGTAGGCGAGGAGCTTGCCCGGATACTTCTTATGCACCGCCTCGGCGAACTTGCGGGCATCGTTGAGATCGGGATGCGACGTCTCCCACCAAAGAACGTCGGCGACCTCGGCATAGGCCATGCCGCGGGCGATACAATGGTCGAGGCCGGTGCCGGGCTTCAGGCGGAAGAAGCCTTCGGCCGTGCGGCTGTCCTTCTCGATGAAATGGCGGTCGCGCTCGTCGATGTCCGAGGTGATGAGCTTGGCCGATTCCGCATCGGTGCGGGCGACGACGATCGTCGGCACGCCGCTGACGTCGGCGGCGAGACGCGCCGAGTTCAGGCTGCGCTCATGCTGCGCCGTCGGGATCAGCACCTTGCCGCCCATATGGCCGCACTTCTTCTCCGACGCGAGCTGGTCCTCGAAATGGACCGCCGCCGCGCCGGCGTCGATATAGGCCTTCATGATCTCGAAGACGTTGAGGGCGCCGCCGAAACCCGCTTCCGCGTCGGCGAAGATCGGCGCGAACCAATCGCGCGTCATCTTGCCTTCGGCATGCTCGATCTCGTCGGCGCGCTTCAACGCATTGTTGATGCGGCGGGCGAGCTCGGGACCGGAATTCGCCGGATAAAGCGATTGGTCGGGATACATGGCGCCGGCGACATTGGAGTCCGCCGCGACCTGCCAGCCGGAGAGGTAGATGGCCTTGAGGCCGGCGCGAACCTGCTGCACCGCCTGGTTGCCGGTCAGCGCGCCCAGCGCATTGACGAAGGGCTCTTTGTGCATAAGCTCCCAGAGCCGGTTGGCGCCGCGCTCGGCGAGCGTGTGGGCGATCGGGAACGAGCCGCGCAGCCGCAGAACGTCGGCCGGGGTGTAGCTGCGGCGAATGCCATCGAACCGGCCCTTGGGTGCGGACGGCACCAAATCTTCAAAAGTGACTGCTTTGCTCATTGTCCTCTCCGAGTAAACATCAGATCGCCCCGCGAGCCGACCTCGCGAGTTGTTTCACGACTTAACAGCGATTGACAATCGGCGCGGTTGAAGTCCGCGATCTCTGCCTCGTATAGCTAGGAAAACCTCTGCCTTCGCAACCCTTCGGTAGTGCGAAATCGGGTTATTCTGTAAATTCGATCTGCTGTAAATTTGTCATTGTGTAAATAACTTTACTTCGCTAATCTCGCGGCATGACCGATCAAAGCGTGGCCTCGCGCAAGATTTTCGCCGGTGCCCGGCTTAAGCGGCTGCGCCGCGAGCGGCAGATTACGCAGGCTCGCATGGCCGAGGAGCTCGAGGTTTCCGCGAGCTATCTCAACCTGATGGAACGCAACCAGCGGCCGATCACCGTGCAGGTTCTCATCCGCCTCGCCGACGTCTATGGCCTCGATCCGCGCGAGTTCATGGAAGGCGAGGCCAATCAGACGGTCGGCGAGATCGAACAGCTTCTCACCGATCCGGTGTTGCGTGACGCCGGCGTGCCGCGCGCCGAGGTCCAGGATGCGGCGGAAAACTCACCCTTTCTGCTCGCCGCCATGCAGCGGCTTTATCGTGCTTATGTCGCCGCCCGAGAGGCGAGCCAGACGAGCCTCAACGAGCGCGCCGATGCCGACCGCACCGAGGCGATCTTGCGCGAAAGCCCCGTCGATCGCGTCCGTGCGGTGCTGCATACGCAGCGCAATCATTTCGATGACGTCGACGCGGCGGCCGAATCGCTCGCATCCGATTTCGCGCTGACGGGGCACGAACTCTTCTACGCGATCAGCGAGCATTTGCGCGCCCGCCATGGCGTGCGCGTGCGCATCCTGCCGCTCGAAGTCATGGGCGAACGGCTGCGCTGGTATGATCATCATCGCCGGCAATTGATGATTTCCGAAATCCTCGATCCGCCGGGACGCGTATTCCAGGCCGCGCATCAACTCGCCTTCGCCGATTACGATGCGCTGCTCAACGAGATTGCCGTCCGCTTATTGCCGGAAGGCGATGTCGAGCGGCGGCTGATGCGCATCACGCTCGCCAATTATTTCGCCGCGGCGTTGATGATGCCTTATGGCAAGTTCCATGAAGCGGCGGAACTTTCGGGTTACGATCTTGATCTGCTGGGGGCGAAGTTCGGCGCGAGCTACGAGCAGATCGCGCATCGGCTGACGACGCTCGGCCGTTCGACGGCGCGCGGCATCCCGTTTTTCATGCTGCGCGTCGATGCGGCCGGCAATGTCTCGAAGAGGCTGGCCTCGGGCCGCTTCCCGTTCGCGCAATTCGGCGGCACCTGCGCGCTGTGGAATCTTCATGCGGCCTTTGCCGAGCCCGGCAAGGTCCAGACGCAAGTGATCGAGCTCACCGACAATTCGCGCTGGTTCTCGATTGCGCGGACGGTGCGGCCGGCCGTCACCCCCTATGGCGCCATCGAGGCACATTATTCGATCGGGCTTGGCTGCGAGATGCGCTACGCCAGCCGCCTCGTCTATGCCAAGCGGCTCGATCTCAATGCCATCGAGGCGACGCCGATCGGCGTCAATTGCCGACTCTGCGAGCGCACCGCTTGCCCGCAGCGCGCCGCGCCGCCGGCGCTGCGCCCGCTGCATGTCGATGAATCGATGCGGACGATCGCGCCTTTTGCGTTCCGGGAATTGTGAAACTTCAGGCGCGAGACGGCGGGATCAAATATGAATCGCGCGTTTGCCGACGGCGAGCGCGGCTTCGCGAATGGCTTCCGAGAGCGTCGGATGCGCATGGCAGGTGCGGGCCAGATCTTCCGCCGCGCCGCCGAATTCCATCAGCACGCAGAGTTCGGCAATCGCTTCGCCCGCGCCGGCGCCGACAATATGCGCGCCGAGCACGCGGTCGCTCGTCGCATCCGCAAGAATTTTGACAAAGCCCTCGGTCTGGCGGTTGGCCCGGGCGCGGCCGTTCGCGGTGAAGGGAAACTTGCCGATGTTGTAGGCGATGCCCTTCGCCTTCAGCTCTTCCTCGGTCGCGCCGACCGAGGCGATCTCCGGCATCGTATAGACCACAGAGGGAATCACTTCGTAATTCACATGGCCATGCTGGCCCGCGAGAATTTCGGCGACGGCAATGCCCTCGTCCTCGGCTTTATGCGCCAGCATCGGCCCGCGGACGACATCGCCGATCGCGTAGATGCCCGGCACATTGGTGGCGAAATGATCGTCGATGACAACCCGGCCGCGCTCCGTCGCGACGCCCGCAGCTTCGAGCCCGAGACCCTCGATAAAGGGCCGGCGGCCGACCGCGACAAGCACGATATCGGCATCGCGGATGATTTCATTGCCGCCTTCGGCCGGGGCGATCGTCACTTTGAGGCCGGCGCCCGATTTCTCGGCTTTGAGGACTTTGTGACCGAGCAGGAATTCGAAGCCCTGCTTTTCGAGCATGCGCTGGAATTGCCGTGCGACCTCGCCGTCCATCGTACCGAGAATGTGGTCGAGGAATTCGACGACCAGCACGTCGGCGCCGAGGCGCCGCCAGACCGAACCCAGTTCAAGGCCGATGATGCCGCCGCCGACGACAACGAGCTTGCCCGGCACTTTGCCGAGTTCGAGCGCGCCGGTCGAGGAGACGATCTGTTTCTCGTCGATCGCAAGGCCCGGCAGCGGCGTGACCTCGGAGCCGGTGGCGATGACGATGTTCTTCGTCTGCAAAACCTGCTTGCTGCCGTCCTCGCCCGTCACCTCGACGTCGCCAGCCTTTTTGATGAGGCCGGTGCCGATGAAGGTCTCGATCTTGTTCTTCTTGAAGAGAAAGGCGACGCCGTTGACGTTGGCGGCGACGGTCTCGTCCTTGTGCTTCAACATGCCTTTGAGATCGAGCCGCGGCTTGTCGACGATCACGCCGAAACCGGCCAGCGCATGATCCGCCTCGGCGAATTTTTCCGAGGCGGCGAGCAGGGCTTTCGACGGAATGCAGCCGACGTTGAGGCAGGTGCCGCCGAAGGTTTTGCGCTTTTCGACGACGGCGACTTTCAGGCCCAATTGCGCGGCGCGGATGGCGCAGACGTAGCCGCCCGGGCCGGTGCCGATGACGATGAGATCGTAAACCATGAATATGCTTTCAGTTGGAACCCGGAAGCAAGGGCGTCATTGCGAGGAGCGGAGCGACGAAGCAATCCAACCTTTGCTCTGGCTTGCTTCGCTTCGCTCGCAACGACGGCGTGCATATCGCGACTTTTCGTAAACCCTCAAATGTCGAGCAGCAGCCGCGCCGGGTCCTCGAGCGCGTCTTTGACGCGGACGAGGAAGGTCACCGCCTCCTTGCCGTCGACGATGCGGTGGTCATAGGTCAGCGCGAGATACATCATCGGCCGGATTTCGATCTTGCCGGCAATGGCGACCGGACGCTCCTGGATTTTGTGCATCCCGAGGATGCCGGATTGCGGCGCATTGAGGATCGGCGTCGACATCAGCGAGCCATAGACGCCGCCATTGGTGATGGTGAACGTGCCGCCCTGCATGTCCTCGATCTTGAGCGAGCCGTCGCGGGCACGCTTGCCGAGATCGGCAATGGTTCGTTCGATTTCGGCGAGCGAGAGTCGCTCGCAATCGCGCACGACGGGCACGACAAGGCCCTTGTCGGTGCCGACGGCAATGCCGAGGTGGTAATAATTCTTGTAGATGAGGTCGCTCCCGTCGATCTCGGCATTGACGGAGGGAATTTCTTTCAGCGCCGCGACGCAGGCCTTGGCGAAAAAGCCCATGAAGCCGAGCTTGGTCGCATGTTTCTTTTCGAACGCATCCTTGGCGCGGCTGCGCAAAGCCATCACCGCGCTCATATCGACCTCGTTGAAGGTCGTCAGCATGGCGGCGGTGTTCTGGGCATCTTTCAGCCGGCGGGCAATGGTCTGGCGGAGCTTCGTCATCCGCACGCGTTCTTCGCGCGGCGTGTCCTCGGCCGGCGAGGGGACGCGCGCCTGCGGCAGCGGCGCCTCCTGGACGAGGGGCGCTGCCGGTGCTTCGGCGAGTACCGCAAGGACATCGCCTTTGAGCACCTGGCCGCGCTTGCCGGACCCGGCGACGGCCGCGACGTCGAGGCTATTGTCGGCGGCGATCTTGGCCGCGGCGGGGGACGGCGGCATGGCAGCGGGCGCGGCAGCCGGTGAAGCGGCCGGGGCAGGTTTTGCTGCCGCCGGCGGGACACTCGCGGCGCCCGCGCCTTCGCTGATCGCACCGAGCAAGGCGTCGGGTTTCACAACCGTGCCGCTTTCCGCCGCGATCTCGGTGAGGACACCGGCGCTTGGCGCATTGACTTCGAGCGTCACCTTGTCGGTCTCGAGTTCGACCAGCGGCTCGTCGGCCTTCACCGCTTCGCCGGCCTTTTTGAACCAGCGGCCGATCGTCGCCTCGCTGACCGATTCGCCGAGAGCCGGCACGCGGATTTCAATCGTCATCTTCGACCCCCTAGGCAGCCAGCGCTTCGTCGACGAAGGCCTTGAGTTGCGCCAGATGTTTCGGCATCAGGCCGGTGGCGGTCGCCGCCGAGGCCGGGCGCCCGATATAGACCGGCCGCTTCGCCTTGCCGCCCGCCTGACCCAGAACCCATTCGAGATAAGGCTCGACGAAGCTCCAGGCCCCCATGTTCTTCGGCTCTTCCTGGCACCAGATGATGTCAGCCTTTTTATAAAGCGAAAGCTTCTTGATCAGCGCCTTGAGCGGGAAAGGATAAAGCTGTTCGACGCGCAACAGATAGATGTCGTCGATACCGCGTTTCGCCCGCTCGTCGAAGAGGTCGTAATAGACCTTGCCGGTGCAGAGGATGACACGGCGGATCTTGTCGTCGCGAACGAGCTTGATCTCACCGCCATCCAGCATTTCCGCGTCGTCATAAAGCAGACGATGGAAAGTCATGTCGAGATCGAATTCGTCGAGCCGCGAGACCGCGCGCTTGTGGCGCAACAGCGACTTCGGCGACATCAGGATCAGCGGCTTGCGGAAGTCGCGCTTCAACTGCCGGCGCAGGATGTGGAAATAGTTTGACGGCGTCGTACAATTGGCGACCTGCATATTGTCTTCGGCGCAGAGCTGCAGATAGCGCTCGAGCCTTGCCGAGGAATGTTCCGGGCCCTGGCCCTCGTAGCCATGCGGCAGCAGGCAGACGAGACCGGACATGCGCAGCCATTTGCGCTCGCCCGAAGAGATAAATTGATCGAAGATCACTTGCGCGCCATTCGCGAAATCGCCGAATTGCGCCTCCCAGACGGTCAGCGCATTCGGCTCGGCAAGCGAATAGCCATATTCGAAGCCAAGCACGGCCTCTTCGGAGAGCATGGAATTGATGACTTCATAGCGCGCTTGGCCGTCGCGCAAATGGTTGAGCGGCACATAGCGCGCCTCGCTCTCCTGATCGATCAGCACGCTATGGCGCTGCGAGAAAGTGCCGCGCTCGCTGTCTTGGCCGGAGAGGCGCACCGGATAGCCTTCGTCGAGCAGACTGGCGAAGGCAAGCGCTTCGCCGGTTGCCCAATCGAGCCCTTGGCCCGATTCGATCGCGTGCCTGCGCGCATCGACGAAGCGCTGGATTGTCTTGTGGACGTGGAACCCGTCGGGCAGAGCGCAAAGCTTGGCGCCGAGATCGCGCAGCTTGGCGATTGCCACCCCGGTCTTGCCCCGGCGCGCCTCGTCGACTTGATCGGCCGGCCGCAGCGACGACCAGCGGCCGTCGAGCCAATCGGCTTTGTTGGACTTATATTCCTGCTGGCCGGCGTCGAATTCCGCGTCGAGCGTCTTGCGCCAATTGGCCTTCATCGCTTCGACATCGGCTTCGACGACGACGCCCTCGTTGATGAGCTTTTCGGCGTAGATCTGCAGCGTCGTCGGATGTGCGCGGATGCGCTCATACATCTGCGGTTGGGTGAAGGCCGGCTCGTCGCCCTCGTTATGACCGAAGCGGCGGTAGCAGAACATGTCGATGACAACCGGCTTGTGGAACATCTGCCGGAATTCGACCGCGACCTTCACGACATGCACCACGGCTTCCGGATCGTCGCCGTTTACATGGAAGATCGGCGCCTCGATCATCTTCGCCGTATCGGAGGGATAGGGCGAGGAGCGGGAGTAGCGCGGATAGGTGGTGAACCCGATCTGGTTGTTGATGATGAAATGGATCGAGCCGCCCGTGCGGTGGCCTTTCAGGCCGGAGAGGCCGAAACATTCGGCGATCACGCCCTGCCCGGCAAAGGCGGCGTCGCCGTGAATTAAGAGCGGCAGGACTTTGCTGCGCTCGACATAATCGTGCAATTGATCCTGCTTGGCGCGCACTTTGCCGAGCACGACCGGATCGACGATTTCGAGATGCGACGGATTGGCGGTCAGGGACAGATGGACGTGATTGCCGTCGAAGTCGCGATCGGACGAGGCGCCCAAGTGATATTTGACGTCGCCCGAGCCCTCGACTTCGCTCGGGGTGAACGATCCGCCCTTGAATTCGTGAAAGATAGCGCGGTGGGGCTTCGCCATCACTTGTGAGAGCACATTGAGGCGGCCGCGGTGCGCCATGCCGAAGACGATCTCTTTCACGCCAAGCGCGCCGCCGCGCTTGATCACCTGTTCCAGCGCCGGGATCATGGCTTCGCCGCCGTCGAGGCCGAAGCGCTTCGTGCCGGTGAATTTGAGATCGAGGAATTTTTCGAAACCTTCGGCTTCGATCAGCTTATTGAGGATGGCGCGCTTGCCCTCGCGCGTGAAGGTAATCTCCTTATTCGGGCCCTCAATCCGCGCTTGCAGCCAGGATTTTTCCGCCGGATCTGAAATGTGCATGAATTCATAGCCGATCGTGCCGCAATAAGTGCGGCGCAGAATGGCCAGCATCTGCGGGATCGTCGCGAATTTGAGCCCCAGTACGCCGTCGATGAAAATCTGCCGCGTGTAATCGGCTTCGGTGAAGCCGAAGTTCGAGGGGTGCAGCGCCTCGTGCTCGCTCTTGGCCTGGAGGCCCAACGGATCGAGATCGGCGTCGAGATGACCGCGCATGCGATAAGCGCGGATCATCATGATGGCGCGGACGGAATCGCGCGTCGCCTGGCGCAATTCCGCGTCGGTATGACCGGCGACCTTCGGCTCGGCCTTGAGCTTGGTGCCGACCGCCCGTTCGATCGCGCCCCAGTCGCCGTCGAGTGCGGCAAGCGTCTCATCTCGCGCCGGCGGCGTAATTTCGGCTTTCCAGGCAGGACCCTGCACGCTTTTGCCGACCTCGATCGGGTCGTCCTTCAGTTCGGCGAAGAAGCTCTGCCACTGCGGATCGACCGAATTCGGGTCGCGTGTGTAATTCTCGTAGAGCTGTTCAGCATAGGTGGCGTTGCCGCCGTCGAGGAAGGAGGTGAGGGCGAAGGTGTGATTGCTCGTCGAGCGCGCCAGCGCTGCGCCGCCGGAGCCGCTCTGCCCATTGGTGCCTTGTCGTGCCATAGCTGTCTCCGAGCTTTCGCTCTTTCTTGAATTGCTTGCCGGCTTGCTTATCGCCGCAACACATCCGCCAACGTCTTGCCGAGCCGGGCGGGCGATGGCGAAACCACAATGCCGGCTGCCTCCATCGCGGCGATTTTTTCATCCGCGCCGCCCTTGCCGCCGGAGATGATCGCGCCGGCATGACCCATGCGGCGGCCCTTCGGCGCGGTGCGGCCGGCGATGAAGCCGACGACCGGCTTCTTGCGGCCGCGTTTGGCCTCGTCACGCAGGAATTGGGCCGCATCTTCTTCCGCGCGGCCGCCGATCTCGCCGATCATGATGATTGCTTGCGTCTTAACGTCAGCGAGGAAAAGCGCGAGCACGTCGATGAACTCCGTGCCTTTGACCGGATCGCCGCCAATCCCGACGGCCGTCGTTTGGCCGAGGCCTTCGCGGCTTGTCTGAAACACTGCTTCGTAGGTAAGCGTCCCCGAGCGCGAAACAATGCCGACGCTGCCGGGCAAGAAAATGTTGGCCGGCATGATGCCGATCTTGCTCTCGCCGGCCGTAACGATGCCGGGGCAATTCGGCCCGATGAGGCGCGATTTCGAACCGCAGAGTGCCCGCTTGACGCGCACCATGTCGAGCACCGGAATGCCCTCGGTGATCGCGACGATCAGCGCAATCTCGGCATCGATCGCCTCGCAGATCGCATCGGCCGCACCGGGCGGCGGCACATAGACGACGCTGGCTTCGGCGCCGGTTGCATCGCGCGCCTCTTTGACCGTCTCGAAAACCGGCAGATCGAGATGCCGCGTTCCGCCTTTGCCGGGCGAAACGCCGCCAACCATCTTCGTGCCATAGGCAATCGCATGCTGCGAATGGAACGTGCCGTTTTTGCCGGTAAAGCCCTGGCAGATGATCTTCGTCTCTTTGCCGATGAGGATGGACATTGGCTCATGCCTTCTTCACGGCAGCGACGATCTTCTGTGCGGCATCGTCGAGATCGTCGGCGGCGATGACGTTGAGGCCTGAATCGGCGACGATCGCCTTGCCGAGTTCGACATTGGTGCCTTCGAGGCGCACGACGAGCGGCACTTTGAGGCCGACCTCTTGCACGGCGGCGATCACGCCTTCGGCGATCACGTCGCATTTCATGATGCCGCCGAAAATATTGACCAGAATGCCTTCGACATGCGGATCGGCGGTGATGATCTTGAAGGCGGCGGTCACCTTGTCGGCCGTGGCTCCGCCGCCCACATCGAGAAAATTCGCCGGTTCCGCGCCATAAAGCTTGATGATGTCCATTGTCGCCATGGCCAGCCCGGCGCCGTTGACCATGCAGCCGATCGTGCCGTCGAGCGCGACATAAGAGAGATCGTGCTTGGCAGCCTCGGTCTCTTTCGGATCTTCCTCGCTCTCGTCGCGCAGTGCCGCGATGTCGGGATGCCGAAACAGAGCATTGTCGTCGAAGCCGATCTTGGCATCGAGGCATTTGAGCATGTTATTCTTGTCGAGGATCAGTGGGTTGATCTCGAGCAGCGCCATGTCCTTGGCGAGAAAAGCCGCGTAGAGTTTTTGCGCAAGGCTGACGGCTTGCTGAGCCGCCTCGCCCGTCAGCTGCAGCGCCGCGGCCAGCGTGCGTCCGTGATGCGGCAGGATGCCGGTTGCCGGATCGACGCTGAAGGTTATGATTTTGTCCGGCGTCTGCCGCGCGACCTCTTCGATCGACATGCCGCCTTCGGTCGAGGCGACGAAGGCCACTTCGCTTGTTGTTCGGTCGAGGAGCAAAGCGAGATAGAACTCCTTTGCCACGGCCGAACCGTCTTCGATATAGAGCCGGTTGACTTGCCGGCCGGCGGCGCCGGTCTGCACGGTGACAAGCGTCTTGCCGAGCATTTTGGCGGCTTCGGCGGCGGCCTCTTGCGGCGAGCGCGCCAGACGCACGCCTCCGGCGCGACCCGCCTCTGCCTCCTTGAACGTTCCCTTGCCGCGGCCACCGGCATGGATCTGCGCCTTCACGACATAGACGGGCCCGGGCAGACTTTGCGCTGCGGCTTCGGCCTCGGCGGCGTCGCGGATGGCGACACCCTGCGCCACCGGAACATCAAAGTCCCGGAGGATCGCCTTGGCCTGATATTCGTGAATGTTCATCGCAGTCACAGTTCGGCGCCGTGCCCCGGCGCGCGGGACGCCTAATCTGCAAAGACCGGATTGATGCTCTTGCAGGCCTCGACCAGCGCTTGCACCGAGGCGACCGATTTCTCGAACATCTTCTTCTCTTCGGCATCGAGCGTCACTTCGACGACGCGTTCGACCCCGTTGGCGCCGATGACGACCGGAACGCCGACATAGAGATCCTTGACGCCGTATTCGCCGTTGAGCTGCGCCGCACAGGGCAGCACCCGGCGTTCGTCGCGCAAATAGGATTCGGCCATGGCGATGGCGGAGGCCGCCGGCGCATAGAAGGCGGAACCGGTCTTCAACAGGCCGACGATTTCGCCGCCGCCCTTGCGGGTGCGCTCGACGATGGCATCGAGGCGCGCCTGCGTCGTCCAGCCGGCTTTGACGAGATCGGGCAGCGGTATGCCGGCCACCGTCGAATAGCGCAGCGACGGCACCATATCGTCGCCATGGCCGCCGAGCACGAAGGCGCTCACATCCTTCAACGCGACCTTAAACTCCTCGGCGAGGAAATGGCGGAAGCGCGCGGAATCGAGCACGCCGGCCATGCCGACGACCATATTGGCCGGCAGGCCGGTCTTCTTCTGCAGTGCCCAGACCATGGCGTCGAGCGGGTTGGTGATGCAGATGACGAAGGCCGTCGGCGCATGTGCCAGAATGCCGTCGCCGACCGATTCCATCACCTTGAGATTGATGCTGAGCAGATCGTCGCGGCTCATGCCCGGTTTGCGCGGCACGCCGGCGGTGACGATCACGACGTCCGCACCGGCGATGGCGTCATAGCTGTTGGCGCCTTTGATCTGCGCCGAAAATCCTTGTTCGGCGGCCGATTGGCCAAGATCAAGCGCCTTGCCCTGGGGAATGCCTTCGGCAATGTCGAAGAGGACGATGTCGCCCAATTCCTTCAGTGCAGCGATATGGGCAAGCGTTCCGCCGATCTGTCCGGCGCCGACCAATGCGATCTTTCGGCGAGCCATTGTCATTCCTTGCGTCGCGCCTATTGCACTGCGGCATGGCGATGACGGGTTCTCGCCAATCTAGGCGACAAAAGCAAGTCTGAGGCCCTTGGCCATTCGGCTAAGCTCCACCTTTGTGGCCGAATTGGGAGGCGCGCCGTAAGCGGCCTATTTTTCAACCCATTAGGCTAATAAATCCCGCGCCCATGATGGCGAAATAGGCAGGGACGAATTACAAAATATGTAATTCGTAACGGGATTATAGCGCGCCCCGGGCAAGCGCCTGGCCGACGATGGAGAGCAATTTTGCCGCCCGGCTCTCCAACTCCACGCGGGGGATTTCAGCATCGGCGCGCACCGTCGCCGGCGACAAAAAGCGGTGCATCGCGTCGAGAACAAAAAGCGTTGCCGCGGCTTGGTCGTCAATCAGATAGGCACCACTGCCGTGACCCTCGTCGAGAATGCGAGAGAGCGCGCGGGCAATGCGTTGCTGATGCCGGCGGGCGATATCAGCCTGCGCCTCCGTCGCGGCGCAAAGAAGATCGAAAATTTTCGGATCGGTCGTCAGCTTGTCGCGATAGGCGCGATGGATCGCAAAAAGCAGCCGCTCGAGCTTGTCGTGCGCCGGGTCCGGCGCATCGGCGATGATTCTCAGGCCCGCTTCGAGCGGCGCGAGCCAGGCCGCGGTGACGGCTTCGAGCAGCGCCGTCTTGGAACGGAAATAACGATAGACATTGGCGTGCGACATGCCGGCCGCCTCGGCGATTTCCGTCACGGTCAGCCGCGCGGCACCCCGGCGACGCACATATTCGCTCGCAAGGTCGAGCAGGCGCAGATCGGTCGAAGGTTTCGCAGGCGAAACGCGCAGCGCCATGTCTGCCTCAAATCTCTTTGTCTCAGGTCTCGGCGAGGCCGCTCGTATCGGCACCATTGCTTTGGCCGTGCGGCAAGGCAAGGTAGGCAGCGGAACGCATTTCCATGAGCCGCGAGACGGTCCGGGCGAATTCGAAAGCCTCGCGGCCGGCCTTGGCGACATAAAGCTCGTGCGGTTCGGCGGCGGCCGAGGCGATCAGCTTTACGCGCTGATCGTAAAGCGCGTCGATCAGCAGGATGAAACGTTTGGCTTCGTTCGTCTGCGCAGAGCCGATGACCGGAATATCGTCGACGATGACGGTGTGGAAATTCTCGGCGATGGCGAGGAAGTCGCGCGGTCCGAGCGGCGCGACGCAAAGATCGGTGAAATGGAAGCGCGCGACGCGGCTTTTCGCCTGCGGCACGCGCAGGCTGCGGCCAAGGAATTCGAGATTTTTCGGCCCGGCTTTTTCCGTGCCGGTGAGCGAAGCAAAGGCGCGCGTCAGAGCCGCAAAAGCTTTATCGTTCGCGGGCACGTGGAAGACCGGTTCGCCCTTGAGCTTCTCGAGCCGGAAGTCGGTGCGCGCGTCGAGCTGCAGCACATCCATTTGCGCGTGCAAAGCGTCGATGAAGGGCAGGAACAGGGCACGGTTCAAGCCTTCCTTGTATAGGTCGCCGGGCACGACATTCGACGTCGCGACAACGACGACCCCGGCCTGAAACAGCGCCTTGAACAGGCGGCCAAGGATCATCGCGTCGGCGATATCGGTGACGGCGAATTCATCGAGGCAGAGAAGCCATGCTTCCCGCGCCAGCGCCTCGGCTACGGGGGTGATCGGGTCGTCGCCCTTGATGCGGCCTTCCTTCACCTGCTGGCGAAATGCGAAGATGCGCGCATGCACATCGGCCATGAAAGCATGGAAATGGGTCCGCCTTTTATGGCTGAGTTCTGCCTCTTCGAAGAACATGTCCATCAGCGCCGTCTTGCCGCGGCCGACCGAGCCCCAGATGTAGATGCCGCGCAGCGGTGCCGATTGTTGTTGCGCGCCGACGAGCCAGCCGAGCGCAGCGCTTTTGCGCGTCGGCCGATAGAAGGCAAGGTGTGTCGCCAATGCCTGCAGGGCGTGCAGAACTTTTTCCTGCGCCGGGTCGCGTTCGAACTCGCCGCGCCTCACCCGCGCGGAATAACGTTCAAGAAGAATGTTCGGCACGCAAACTCCAATCGCCGGTCTATCGCGGACAAGACTTCCATTGTGCAGGTAATGCGGCCGCGGGAAAGTGCGGTTCTGCGCCGCGTCTGGCGTCGGCTTTTATTTGGCTGCTTTGATGAGCGCCCAGACGTGGGTGATGTAGCGCTCGACCATCGGGTCGGTGCTGGTTTGGGCGTAAAGCCGCGTCATTGTATCGGCGTCGGGGTATATTGCCTTGTTGTCGGCGAGGTCGTGCGGGAGGAGCGCCTTGGCCGCGAGAACGCCGCTCGCAAAGCCCGTCGATTGGCTGTTGCGCGCCGCAATGTCGGGCCGCATCAGATAATCGATCAGCGCATAGGCTGCGGCGACATGCGGCGCGTTGGCCGGGATCGCCAGATTGTCGAGGCCGAGGACGCTGCCCTCCTTCGGCGTCGCATCGCCGATCTCCATGCCATTGTCCGCCTCCTCGGCGCCGCGGCGCGCCTGCGCGGCATCGCCCGACCAGCCGACCGCGAGGCAGATATCGCCATTGCCGAGCGCGCTGACATAATCGGTCGAGGTGAAGCGCGTGATATTGCGATGCAGGCCGGCGAGAAGATCGGCGGCGCGATGCAGATCGCGAAAATTGCGCGTCGCCGGGTTGCGTTTGAGATAGATCAGCGCCAAGGCGAACATCGTGTGCGGGTCGTCCAGCACGTCGACGCCGCAATCGGCGAATTTCGCCAGATTGTCCGGCTGGAAGACGAGATCCCAGGAATCGGGCGCCGCGTCGCCGAGCCGGTCGCGCGCCTTATCGGCATCATAGGCGATGCCCGCAGTGTACCACATATAATTGACGGCATATTGATTGCCCGGATCGTCGGCGGCGAGCTGCGCCATGATCTCGGGCCAGAGGTTCTTGACGTTTGGTAGGCGGCCCTTGTCGAGCTTCTGCAAAAGCCCGGCGCGGATCAGCCGGTGGAGCAAAGGCGCCGAGGGCATGACGACATCATAATCGCCGCCGCCGTCGGCGAGCTTGCTTTCCAGCGCCGCTTCGGTGTTGAAAGTGTCGTAGACGACCTTGATGCCGGTTTGCTTGGTAAAATCCGCAAGCACCTGCGGATCGACGTAATCGGCCCAGCCGAGAATATTGACTTGGTTCTCGGCGGGGCTGCCGGCACGGGCAGGACCCCAGCCGGCGAGCGCCGCAAGAAGCAGGATCGGCACAGCGATGCGGCGAAATGTCATGGTTCTGTGTCGCGGCGGCTGGGCGCCTTTGTCAAGCCTCGTACGGGAGTTTTGAATGGCTGGCGAAATTCGCTCGCTGCTCGTCTTGGGCGGGGCGCGCAGCGGCAAGAGCCGCTATGCGCAAGGCCTCGCCGAACAATCCGGCAAGAGGCGCGTCCTGATCGCAACCGCCGAGGCCGGCGATACCGAAATGGCAAAGCGGATCGCCCTGCATCAGGCCGCGCGCGGCGCAGAATGGCGCACGCTCGAAGCGCCGCTGGCGCTCGCCGAGGCTTTGATCGCGGTGGCGGCGGCGGAGACGATCGTGCTCGTCGATTGCCTGACCCTCTGGCTCACCAATCTCATGCTCGCCGGTCGCGATGCGGCGGCCGAGAGCCAGCGCCTTGCCGCGCTCATACCGGCGCTGGCGGGCCCGGCCATCTTCGTCTCCAACGAGGTCGGCGCCGGCATCGTCCCGGACAACCGGCTGGCGCGGGAGTTTCGCGATGCGCAGGGCCGGCTCAACCAGAGCGTCGCCGCGGCTTGCGAGGGCGTCGTGTTCGTTGCCGCGGGCCTGCCGCTGACTTTGAAACCCGGGCAGCATATTGCACCAAAATTATAGGCTTTTCGGGGCTCGCAAATCGCCATTGCGCCTCCCAAGTGCAGGGCTTATGAGCAAACACGAATGTAAATTCCGGTATATATCTTATGTTGACTGTAAATAGAGCTTTGACGCCGCACCTGCGCCGTCTCGAAGCCGAGTCGATCTTTATCATGCGTGAGGTCGTGGCCGAGTTCGCCAAGCCGGTCATGCTCTATTCGATCGGCAAGGATTCCGGCGTCATGCTGCATCTGGCGCAGAAGGCCTTCCATCCCGGCAAACTGCCGTTCCCCTTGTTGCATGTCGATACGACATGGAAGTTCAAGGATATGATTGCGTTTCGCGATGCGACCGCCAAGCGGCTCGGCGTCGAACTTATCGTCCACACCAATGCGGACGGGTTAAAGCGCGGCATTTCCCCTGTCGCTTCGGGTTCGGCATTGCATACGCAAGTGATGAAGACCGAGGCTTTGCGCCAGGCACTTGACAAATACGGTTTCGACGCGGCCTTCGGCGGTGCTCGCCGCGACGAGGAAAAGAGCCGCGCCAAGGAGCGCATCTTTTCGCATCGCTCCGCCGCGCATGCCTGGGATCCGCGCAATCAGCGCCCGGAACTTTGGCGGCTCTACAACACGCGGATCAAGCCGGGCGAATCGATGCGCGTCTTTCCGTTGTCGAATTGGACCGAGCGCGACATCTGGGACTATACGGCGGCGGAGGCTATTCCCGTCGTACCGCTCTATTTTGCCAAGGAACGGCCGGTCGTCGAGCGCAACGGCACACTCATCATGGTCGATGACGAGCGCCTGCCGCTCAACCCCGGCGAGACGCCGCGGCTGGAGCGCGTCCGCTTCCGCACCCTCGGCTGCTATCCCTTGTCCGGCGCCATCCGCTCCGACGCCGCGACGCTCGAAGAGATCATCGCCGAAATGCGGACGGCGAATACGTCGGAGCGCCAGGGACGGCTCATCGATCACGATGAATCGGGTTCGATGGAAAAGAAAAAGCGCGAAGGCTATTTTTGATGAACGAGCTGATCGAACGCAGCATCTTCCCCGCAGCCGAGGTGGACGCGGCCAATCTGCCGGCGCTGCGGTTCCTGACTTGCGGCTCGGTTGATGACGGCAAGTCGACGCTCATCGGCCGCTTGCTCTATGATCAGCAACTCATCCTCGACGATCAGCTTGCCGCGCTCGAGCGCGACTCCCAGAAGCACGGAACCGTCGGCAAAGATATCGATTTCGCGCTGCTCGTCGACGGGCTTGAGGCCGAGCGCGAGCAGGGCATCACCATCGATGTCGCCTATCGCGCCTTCTCGACGCCGCGCCGTTCGTTCATCGTCGCCGACACGCCCGGCCACGAGCAATATACCCGCAACATGGCGACCGGCGCATCGAACTGCGATCTTGCGATCCTGCTCGTCGATTCGCGCAAGGGTCTTTTGGCGCAGACGCATCGCCATGCAACCATCGTCTCGCTGCTCGGCATCCGCCATGTCGTGTTGGCCGTCAACAAGATCGATCTGGTCGATTACGACCAGGCGGTTTTCGACAAGATCGTCGCCGACTTCGAGAGTTTCGCAGCCAAGCTTGGATTTATCACTGTTCAGCCGATCCCGCTTTCGGCGCGCTTCGGCGACAACATCTCCGACAAAAGCGAGAGGACGCCCTGGTACAAAGGGCCGGCGCTGATCGACTATCTCGAGACTGTCGAAGTCGATGAAGACCTGAGCGGCCTGCCGTTCCGCATGCCCGTGCAGGCGGTGCTTCGGCCGAACCTCGACTTTCGCGGATTTTGCGGCACGATCGTCTCGGGCACAATCAGGCCGGGCGATCCGGTGACGGTCGCCGTCTCCGGCCGCGCCTCGCATGTCGCGCGCATCGTCACCGCCGACGGCGATCTCACGAGCGCCAGCGCCGGCGATGCGGTGACTTTGACCTTGGCTGACGAGATCGACATCGGCCGCGGCGATATTCTCGTGCCGCCGCAGGCGCGGCCGGAGGTCGTCGATCAATTCGCCGCCAATCTGATCTGGATGAGCGACGAGGCGCTGCTGCCCGGGCGCTCCTACCTCATGAAGATTGGCACACGCACGATGCCGGTTTCGGTGACCGGCATCAAATATCGCCTCGATGTGACGTCGCTCGCCGAACTGCCCGCCAGATCGCTGGCGCTTAACGAAGTCGGCTTCTGCAATCTCGCAACGACCGCGCCGATCGCCTTTGATCCTTATAAGGAGAATCGCGCCACCGGGGCCTTTATCCTGATCGATCGCTATACGAATGCGACCGTCGCGGCGGGCCTGGTCGCCTACGGCTTGCGCCGGGCAACCAACGTCCATGTCCAAGACTTGACGATCACGCGCGAAGCGCGCGCCAGGCTGAAGCATCAGCGGCCCGCGGTGCTGTGGTTCACCGGGCTCTCCGGCTCGGGCAAATCGACCGTCGCCAATCTGCTGGAGACGCAGCTTCATGCGCGCGGCGTCCACACGATCTTGCTTGATGGCGACAATATCCGCCACGGCCTCAACAAGGATCTGGGCTTCAGCGAAGCCGACCGGGTCGAGAACATCCGCCGCATCGGCGAGGTCGCCAAGCTGATGACCGATGCCGGCCTCCTCGCGCTCTGCGCCTTCATCTCGCCCTTTGCCGCCGACCGGCAGATGGTCCGCGATATGCTGAAAGAGGGCGAGTTCGTCGAAATTTTCGTCGATACGCCGCTTGATGAATGTATCGCGCGGGACCCCAAGGGCCTCTACAAGAAAGCGCTCGCCGGCGAGATCAAGAACTTCACCGGCGTCGATCAGGCCTATGAGCCGCCGCAAAGCCCCGAACTCGTGCTCGGCCGCGACGGTGCGACGCCGGCGCAATCGGCGGCGCGCATCATCGCCTATCTCGTCGAACATCATCACATCGAGCGGTTCGACGATTCGGGCGATTGGTCGATCTGATTCGCTGCCGGCGGCGGCGTGTTTATCCACTGTTTTCGCGGCCGCGGCGCGGAAGCTCAGAGCTGACCTCGGGCTGACGTTCGCGCCGCGCGCCGCTCTTTGCCGCCCAGCGAATCGCCGCGTCCTCGGCGATGCCGCACGTCGCGCAAGCGGGCTGGATTATTTTGTCCGCATTATCCCCGTCGTCACTCTGTTGCAGAATCACCGGACGATGTGATTCAGTTTCCTGCGTTCGCGAGATGAGTCGCCATGCGGTCGGGCTTTCGTTGGAGGCGGCCGCTGCAGAGCCGTGAGCGAAGCGTGTGTCACGTGCGTGAGCCGTCTCGGGATAATCCCGCGGCATGGAATTGGATCGCGGCACCGCCGCGCAGGGGTCGCAAGGCAAAGGCATGTCGCTCTCGCAGATTGAACTGACCGAGACTGAAACTGAAAATCCCGTCGATCAGATCGAAAGGATCGCCACCCGCAACCAATGGGCTTTCGACCGCGACGATGAAGACGAAATCTCGATCGCCGTCACCGGCACCTGGACCGATTATAATATCGCCTTCACTTGGCTCTCCGATATCGAGGCGCTGCATCTGGCTTGCGCTTTCGACCTCAAGGTTCCGCCGGCGCGGCGCGCCGACGCGCTGTCGCTGATCGCGCTGGTCAACGAACAGCTTTGGATCGGCCATTTCGATGTCTGGCCACAGGACGGCGTCGTCATGTTCCGCCATTCGATCCTGCTCACCGGGGGCGCCGCCTTGAACGCCAGCCAATGCGAGGCCGCTTTGAGCAGTGCGGTGACGGCCTGCGAGCGCTATTATCAAGCCTTCCAATTCGTGGTCTGGGCGGGCAAGAGCGGCCGCGAGGCGCTCGAAACCGCGCTGCTCGAAACCAAAGGCGAAGCGTGAGATGACTGATCCCGGGCGGGGCGATTTCCCCGCCTCGCTGCTGCTTGTCGGGGCCGGCCGCATGGGCGCCGCCCTGCTCAAAGGCTGGCTCAATCTCGGGCTCGATCCAGCCCGGGTTTACGTGCTCGATCCCGCGCCCGCACCTGACGTCGCGGCATTTTGCGCGGCGCGGGGCATCACCATTGGCGCGCCTGGCGGCGCGCCGGATGTGCTCGTTCTCGCGATCAAGCCGCAGACGCTCGCCAGCGCCGCGCCGGGGCTGGCGCCGCTCGCCGGACCGCGGACCCTGGTCATTTCCATCCTTGCCGGCAAGACGCTCAAGACGATCGCCGACCTTTTGCCCGGCGCGGGCGGCATCATCCGCACCATGCCCAATCTGCCGGCAGCGATCGGCGCCGGTATCACGGGCGCCGTTGCGCATGCCGTGACGCCGGCGCAGAGGCGGACCGCAGAGGCGCTGCTTGCCGCCGGCGGCCGCGTCGAATGGCTCGACGAGGAAAGCTTGATCGACGCGGTGACGGCCGTGTCCGGTTCTGGCCCCGCTTATGTTTTCTACCTGGCCGAATGCCTGGCCGAGGCGGGCGTCGCGCAGGGCCTGCCGCCGGCCGTCGCCGCGCGGCTGGCACGCGCCACGATCGAAGGCGCCGGTGCCCTGCTTGCCGCCTTGCCCGAAGTGCCGGCGGCGAAATTGCGGGCCGACGTCACCTCGCCGGGCGGCACCACCGAAGCAGCACTCGCGGAACTGAAAAGCGGCGGCGCCTTGGCGGAACTCATCGGCCGGGCCGTCGCCGCGGCCCGCCGGCGCGCCCAGCAATTGTCGGATTGAGCGGACGATGGGCGCCGCGCCGCATGCTTGACTGACGCCCTTTGCACACTAGTCTTCTTACCAGTTAAGAGACTGGCGTGGGAGGTAAGCGTGACCGAGGCAGCTGACTTCAGCCAAAAACCCGCGCCCGGATCGCCGCGCGATGCCATTGTCGAGGCCCTGCTGGAACTCGCCGGCGAGCGGCATTGGGAAGACATTCCGCTGAGTGACATCGCCGCCCGCGCCAACGTCTCGTTGTCGACGTTCCGGGAATTTTTCCCGTCGAAGGGCGCGGTGCTGGCCGCCTTCATGCGCAAGATCGACAAGACTGTTCTCGACGAGGCGGGTGCGCCGAATCCCGACCTTTCGCCGAAGGAACGGCTGTTCCAGGTCCTCGTCCGTCGGCTCGAGGTCCTCAAGCCCTACCGGCCGGGGCTGGAAAGTATCGGCGAATGGAGCTTGCGCGATCCTTTCGCGGCGACTGCGCTCAATCGGGAATCGATGAACACCATGCGCTTTATGCTGGAGGCCGCCGGCATCGATTCGGAAGGTCCCATCGGGGTGCTTAAACTGCAAGGCTTGGTGCTTGCGTGGCGGCGGGTGCTGGCGACCTGGTTCACCGATGATAGTCCTGACCTTGCCGAGACCAAGGCCGTGCTGGAGCGCGAACTCAGCCGCGGCAGCGCGGTGCTCGAGCGCGTCGAAGATGTCGGCCGGCTGACCTCGCCTTTGTTTTCGATTGCCCGTTCGTTCTTCGACCGGCGGCGCAGTGCTGGCCTGCACGAGACCAGCAAGGAAGAGACGCCGACGACGTTTTGACGGGTTTCGCTAGAGCGGAATGCGGCTTTTCGCAAAAAATCCCGCTCTCAACTTTTAGAATCGATCGCGTTTGCGATTTCGGATCGATCCGATTCGAAATCATCGTGATCTAAACCGGCACGCGGACGGTCGCGCGCAGGCCGCCGAGCGGACTGTCGCCGAGGGTGATATCGCCGCCATGCGAACGGGCGATATCGCGCGCGATGGCAAGGCCAAGCCCCGTGCCGCCCTGATCCTGATTGCGTGACGCATCAAGCCGGAAGAACGGCCGGAAGACGTCTTCGCGCCGCTCCAGCGGGATGCCGGGGCCGTTGTCGTCGACATTGATCGTCAGAAACCGCAAGTCGCGCTGGGCATCGATGCTGATCTTCTGCGCATGCGACAAGGCATTGCCGACAAGGTTGGCAAGGCAGCGTTTGAAAGCGGCCGGGCGCACCATGACGATCGGATCGCCTTGATAGGAAACGCCGACATCGGCGCCGTGCCGCTCGGCCTCGCCGCGCAGTCCCGCCAGAAATTCGCGCATGTCGGTGCGCGCCGCCGCCTCGCCGGAATCGCCGCGGGCGAAGGCCAGATAGGCCTCCAACATCCGCTGCATTTCCTCGATGTCCTTCTGCATGTCGTGGGTTTCCGGCGTCTCGCCGATCAAGGCGAGCGACAGCCTGAAACGCGTGAGGATCGTGCGCAGGTCATGGCTGACGCCGGTCAGCATGGCGGTGCGCTGCTCGATGTTGCGCTCGATGCGCCGCTTCATCTCGATGAAGGCATAACCGGCGCGGCGGATTTCGCGTGCGCCGCGCGGATGAAAATCCGCCTCGCGGCCCATGCCGAACGCTTCCGCGGCATTCATCAGCCGCACGATCGGTTTAATCTGGCTGCGCAGGAAGGCGATGGCGACGACGATCAGCACGAAGGAGGTGCCGAGCATCCAGAGCAGGAAAATATAGGAATTCGAGGCATAGGCGGCGCTACGATAGGCGACGACGCGCAGGATCGAATTGTCGAGCAGGATGCGAATTTCGATCAGGTTGGAGCGGCCGACCGTGTCGAGCCAGAAGGGGCGGCCGATCTGGCGGCGGATCTCGTTCGACAGCGCGCCGTCGATGATCGAGAAGAACGGCTTCGGCAGTGGCGGCGGCAGAGCCCCTTTGGGCATGAATTCGATATCGATATTCATGCGCTCTTGAGCGATGCGGGTCAGCGTATCGTCGTTCTTGTCCTGCGGATAGGAATTATGCACGTCGATGACCGCGGCGATGTCCTGCACCAGCGCGGTCGAGAGCTGGCGCGTGACGAGCTGCCAGTGGCGCTCCAGAAAAACATAGGTGACGACGGTCTGCAGAATCACCATCGGCAAGATGACGATGAGGAGCGAACGCGCGTAAAGCCCCTTCGGCATCACCGACCTCAACCGCGAAACAAAGCCGCGCCAGGCGGCCAGCGGTTTGGCGAGATAAGCGGGCAGCGATGGGGCGGTCGAAATCTGCGTCATTTAGCGGTCGATCAAAAGACGGTAGCCGGCGCCGCGCACGGTCTGCAGATGCAGTGGATTGGCCGGATCGCGCTCGATTTTATGGCGGAGCCGGTTGACTTGGACATCGACGGTGCGCTCGTTGCCGGCGACCCCCGGCCCGGCGAGCATTTCCCGGCTCACCGTTTCGCCGGGTCGCGCGGCAAGCAGCCTCAGCATGTCGCGCTCGCGTTCGGTGAGACGGACGATCTCTTCGCCGCGGCGCAGATCGCCGCGATGCAGGTCGAAGACGAAGCCGCCGAAATGCACATGCGTGATTTGCGTCGGCGGCGCCGGCGGCTGGGCGCGGCGCAGGATGGAGGCGATGCGCAGCAGAAGCTCGCGCGGCTCAAACGGCTTTGCGAGAAAATCATCGACGCCGGTCTCGAAGCCCGCGATGCGATCCCCAGTCTCCGCTTTGGCGGTCAGCATCAGGATGGGCACGCGGCCACGGTCGGAATGATCGGTGCGCAGCCGCGCGGCGAAGTCGAGGCCGCTTTCGCCCGGCATCATCACGTCGAGGACGAGAAGATCGAAGGAGAAATTCTTCAGCGCGGCGGTCGCCTCCTCGGCATTGCCGGCGAGCGTGACGCGATAGCCTTCTTGGCTCAAATAGCGTTGCAGCAGGACGCGAATGCGCCGGTCGTCATCGACAATGAGAAGATGGGCGGCATCGTCCGCGGGGATCGGCGTCTCAGCTTGCGGATCTGGCTCACGTTCAACGTCGGAATCGGTCATAGCTCACGGCCAAGCGGCTTCAGCCGGGCACCGGAGGCAACCAGAGTCGCGACCTTTTCTTGCTCGCGCGGATCGATCATGGCGAGCAGAAAGGCAATCGCATCCGGGCGCGCGTTCTTCTGCAAATGGCCGAACACGCGGCGGAAACGCTGCGTCTGCAATTTCGCAATGCTCAGCGCCAGGTTGATGCCCGTCTTGGTTGGATAGAGTTGGCGCTGGCGGCGGTCGATCACGCCGGCGCGCACTTCGACATAGCCCTTGTCGCGCAATTCCTTCAGTACGCGGTTGAGGCTTTGTTTTGTGATCTTCAAAATATCGAGAAGCTCGGCGATCGTCAGCCCCGGCCGGCGGCTGACGAAATGCAGCACCCTATGGTGCGCGCGGCCGAAACCATAGCTTTCGAGCAACCGGTCGGCGTCGCCGACAAAGTCGCGATAGGCGAAAAACAGAAGCTCGATCAGGTCGAACATCGGCTCTGCTTCCGCTTGGGCGGGAGCGATCCGCGCCGCGGCCGGCAGGCTGGGTTCGGTGTTTTTTCTCCGCGACACTGATTCCATGGACCGGCTTCCCAATACGCAATACGTGACAAAACTTGAACGCCATAGCACGCCGAAAAGGCCGCGTCAGTCCCCCGGATGGGCGAGCATTTACGTCAGTGATATTGACATATTCGGGAAGGATTGCTAGCGCTCAGAATGCCGTTTGGTGCGCCGAAGGCCTGTAAACTTTTGCCCCGCGGCACGAGAAGAGTCAGAATGCCGCGCCGGCCCCGCGCCGCCGCGAAAGGAGATTGCGTCATGTCCGTTCTGCCGTTCGACCAGCGTGAAGGTTTCATCTGGATGAACGGCAATCTGGTTCCCTGGCGCGACGCCAAACTGCATGTGCTCTCGCACGGGTTGCATTATGCTTCCTGCGTGTTCGAAGGCGAACGCGCCTATGGCGGGCAGATTTTCAAATCCGCCGAACATTCGGAGCGGTTCAGACGCTCGGCCAACGTGCTCGATTTCGAGATTCCCTATTCCGTTGCCGAACTCAACGCGGCAAAGCAGCTTGTCGTCGACAAGAATAATCTGACCGATTGCTATGTCCGCCCGGTCGCCTGGCGCGGCAGCGAAATGATGGCGGTCGCGGCGCAGAATTCGACGATCAATACTGCTATTGCGGTCTGGCCGTGGCCGAGCATGTTCAATGTCGCCGAGAAAATGAAGGGCATCCGCCTCGACATTGCGGATTATCGCCGGCCGGATCCGCAGACCGCGCCGACGGCCGCCAAGGCCGCCGGCCTCTATATGATCTGTACGATTTCGAAGCATCGCGCCGAGCGGCGCGGCTATGCCGACGCGATGATGCTCGATTGGCAGGGGCGCGTCGCCGAATGCACCGGTGCCAATATTTTCTTTGCCGTCGACGGCGTGCTGCACACGCCGATTGCCGATTGCTTCCTCGACGGCATTACGCGGCGCACGGTGATCGATCTTGCCAAGCGCCGCGGCGTCGAGGTGATCGAGCGGCGCATCATGCCCGAGGAGCTGACGCAGTTCGACGAATGTTTCCTCACCGGCACGGGCGCGGAGGTGACGCCTGTCTCGGAGATCGGCCCGTATAAGTTCACCCCGGGCGCGCTCTCGCGTGCGTTCGTCGAGGATTATTCGGCCGAGGTGCGGCCAAAGCAGCAGGCGGCCTAACTCAATCGCTAATTGTGCGGCTCAGTGGTCAATTCGAACTTCGCGACATCGAAGGCCGCATTGACGCGCGTGATGAGTTCGGCGGGCGGCCCCGCGGCCTCGGCGCGTTTACCGAGAATTTCGAACCAGACCTCGGTGTCCCGGCCGGTTTGGCTTTGGCGCCGGAACACCGCGTGATAGCCAAGCGGCGCCAGCACATCGTTCAGCCGGCCAAATAATTCGTCCGCGACGGCAGCACGGATGACAAGAACGGCGCGCTGCTCGCGCGGAATTTGCATGTCGAACCAGCGCAAAGTTGAAAGCGTCAGGACCGTCAGGACGGTTCCGGCAATCCCGAGATCGATCTGACCGCCGCCAAAGCAAAGGCCGATCACGGTCATGATCCACAGCGTCGCCGCTGTTGTGACGCCTGTCACGAGGTCGCTGCGGCGCAGGATGGTGCCGGCGCCGATGAAGCCGACCCCGGTCAAAATGCCAAGCGGCAGCCGCATCATATCCATGACGCCGAACGAGGCTGCGGTTTTGCCGGCAACCGGCAGCAGGATATTGGCTTGGATCATGGCCAGAGCCGCGGCCAGCGCGACAAGGATCGTGGTGCGCAAGCCGGCAACGTGGCCGCGCACGCCGCGATTGAAGCCGACGGTGGCCCCGGCGAGCACCGTCAAGGCCAGCCGCAGCGCGATATCTTGCCAAGTTGGGTAAAGCGGTATTTGCACGGCGCCGACATTCATCGCAATTTGTTCGAGATCATAGGCCAAGCCCGTTCCGTTGAATACGCTTCATCGGAACTGAGAGATTTTGCATGGGGTTGCGTAGGAGGCCGAGGATTGGGCATGCTGCTTCCGACACGCCGAGCGGCCACGATTGACCATGCGAAAAATAACCGAGAGAAGCCTGACGTTCACGTTGAAGCCGGAGGATTGCGAGGCCCTCGTTGCGCAGCTCGGCAAGTCCGGCGCGCATTGGACGGCGGAGACGAAAGTCCTCTCCCTCTATCTCGATACCCCGGGAAGCGAGATCGGAAAGCTTGGTTTCGGCTATGGCATTCGGCGCCGCGGCGATGTCACGCTAAACGATACGCAGGAGGCGCTGCGCCGTTTTGCGCGCGGTCTCGCCGGGCAGAACGGCTGGACGACCTTCCGCCATGCCCTGTCGGTTGCAACGCCGCCCGACGCGCGCGAATTGCAAAGCCTGCTCCGTGCGCCGGGCACGAAGTCGCATCTTCATGTCGTTTTTCAAAGCGAGGCGAAGCGCAGCTTCTGGTCGGTTTCCGCCGGGCGCGGCGCGGCCAATCTCACGCTGGAACAGGCCGGTATCGTCCACGACGGCAATACGCGGCTCGCGTCACTCACGCTGACATACCCGATCGATCTCGCCGCTCCAGCGCTGACGTTTATCGCCGATGTCAGCAAAGTCGTTATGCTCCGCCTCACCGGCGAGACGCTGGCGCTTGAGGCCTATCGAAGTGCCGGCCGCCGCGATGTCGCGGTGCCGAGCGCGATGAACCCGCGGCTGACGCCCGATATGTCCACGGCCCTTGCTTTCCAGACGATCGCCTATGCGACGTTGGATCATTTTCTTTTGGCGCAGGCGCGTGTGCGCTTTCTACGCGACGTGGAAGGCGTTCATCAGGCGCGCGTCGCGTTACGGCGATTTTCCGCCGCCTGGAAGCTCTTCTCGGCACTTGTCGAGGGGGACGAGGGCGCCGCGCTCAAGGAGAATTTACGCCCGCTCAAGGATGCGCTACGCGCCGCGCGCGATCTCGATGTTCTGCTCGGCGATGTTGCAGCGCTCGCCAACGACGATCCGGCGTTGCCGACGGCGCCGGTGCGCCAATTGCTCGAGGCGCGCCGCGAGAAAGCCTATGACGCGCTCGTCGCGGCGCTTGACGCGCCGGAGACGGACGCTCTGCTATTGCGGCTCGTGGCTTGGGTCGAGGCAGGTGATTGGACGCGCGATTCGGCACGCGCGTCGGATCGTGCCCAGCCCTTCGTCGTCTTCGTTCAGCGCAAGTTCAGCAAGCTTATTGAAAAATTCGAGCGTCGTTGCGAAACCTTGGAACAGGCGAGCTACAAAGAGCGCCACCGGACGCGGATCCGCGCGAAGAATCTGCGCTATGGCGTGGAGTTTCTCGATAGTCTCGTCCGCCTCGCTGATGGCAAGAGTCTGCGCAAACAGCATCGCGCGCTGATCGGCGCACTGAAACACATGCAGAGTTTTTTGGGCGAGGAGAACGATGTGTTGATGGCACACGCCTATTTCTCCGGCCTCGGCCAGGATGAAGGCGCCGTTCCTGCCGATGCCGCCACGGTGACCGCTGGCGCTGCGCTGGCCGCCCGGCTGAGCCCAAGCGGCAAAGGCAAATTCCATAAAACCGTCGCCAAAGCGCGGCGTGAGCTTTCCGAGGTGAAACCATTCTGGCGCGATTTGACAAAGAGCTAGCGTCATTAGCGGTTTCATCTATCCTCCAAGCGCGGCAAGGCCTAAGCTGCGGGCAACCCTCTGGAACATCGACGTGAAAATCCTTCCCATCATCATGTGCGGCGGCTCCGGCACCCGCGTCTGGCCGGAATCGCGCGAAAGCCTGCCGAAGCAATTCATTTCGCTGCTCGGTTCACGCTCGACCTTTCAATTGACGCTCGAGAACATCGACGATCCGCTCTTCGAAGCGCCGATCATCATCTCCAATCAGGATTATCGCTTCCTCGCCTCCGAGCAGGCGAAGGAGGTCGGCTGCGCGGCGCGCGTGGTGCTCGAACCGACGCGGCGCGATTCCGCGCCCGCCGTCGCGGTCGGTGCGGAGCTTGCGGCGGAGATCGCACCGGATACGATCGTCGCGATTTTCGCGGCCGATCACGTGGTCAAGAATCGCGCCGCCTTTCTTGACTGCTGCCGTGAAGCCGCCGCCGCCGCCGCGACCGGCTATATCGTCACGCTCGGCGTCAAGCCGACCGCGCCTGCGACAGGCTACGGCTACATCAGAACGGGCAAGCCCGTGCTCGCCGACGGCACGGTGCTGAAGGCCGAAGCCTTCGTCGAGAAGCCTGATGCCGAAACGGCGGCGCGCTATGTCGCGGACGGCTATCTCTGGAACGCTGGCAATTTCATTTTTCGCGCCGATGTCATGCAGGCCGAATTGCGTCGCCATGCGCCGCTGGTGCTCGATGCGGCGGCCGAGGCCCTGGCCAAAGCGCGCAAGGACCTCGAGTTCCTGCTTCTCGACAAGGACGCATTCTCGCGTGCGCCAAAAATCTCCATCGATTATGCGGTGATGGAGCATACCGACAAGGCCGCCGTCGTGCCGGCTGATATCGGCTGGTCGGATGTCGGCACTTGGGCTGCGGTCGACGAATTGTCGCCGCATGACAGCGACGGGAATTCAATCCGCGGTCATGGTATCGCGCTCGACGCGAAGAATGTGCATATCCGTTCGGACGAGCATCTCACGACCGTCGTCGGTGTCGACAACGTCGTCGTCGTCACGACGCAAGATGCCGTTTTGGTGCTTGACCGCGCGCATGGCGACAAGGTCAAGCAGCTTGTCGATCGGCTCAAGGCGGAAAACCGGCGCGAGGCCCTGGAGCATAAGCGCTCCTACCGGCCGTGGGGCTATTATCAATCGATCGACAACGGGCCGCGTTATCAGGTCAAGCGCATCGTCGTGAAACCCGGTGCCCAACTCTCGTTGCAGAAACATTTTCATCGTGCCGAACATTGGGTGGTCGTGCGCGGCACGGCGGAAGTCACCCGCAATACGGAAATTGTCCAGGTGCATGAGAATGAATCGATCTATCTGCCGATCGGCGCGATCCATCGCCTCGCCAATCCCGGCAAGATCGATCTCGAACTGATCGAGGTGCAGACCGGCTCTTATCTCGGTGAAGACGATATCGTGCGGCTCGAAGACGTCTACAATCGCGTGTGAGCGACGTCGACGTCCTCTGAAGCGGTGGTCTCGAAATGCTCGCGCGCTTCGGGCTTGCCGCGCCAGTGTTCCCAGACGATGGTTGCGAGCAGGCCGAAAGCCACGCCGCAAAGTGCGCCCAGCGAACTCATGACAAAATCGCCGTAGCGGCCGTTGCGCCCCGGGATCAAAAGCTGCAAGATTTCGAGCGTGCCGGCAAAGATGCTGAGCCAGGCGGCAATCTCGATGCCGGCGGCCGGGCGCGGGAAACGGATCGCCAGGATCAAGGCGGCCAGAAAGTACGCGACGAAGCGTTCGGTTAAGATCGATTCACCCGCATAGGGGCGCCACCCGCCGGGCATCAGCGAGAGAAGGGCGATCATCAGAATCGCCAGCCAGGGGGACAGTCGCCAGAATCGCGTCACGCATTTGTCTTAGCACCGCCACGCTGGACGGCCAACGAAGATCGTCGAATTTACTGAAACAAGTCGTGAGCAATTTAACCCGCCCTTTACCCTGACCGACCGGGGATTAACATTATCGATTCCCTAACCACGAAGTTAGGATTTGAGCCGTAATCCCTCATTCTCAGGTACAAAAGCGCATCGTCACCTGCGGTTTGGGATGAAACGTCGATGCGGCGCGCGCTTCTTGGGCTTGCTTCGGGCTGTCTTGGCCTTTCTTTGTTCGCGGCGCCCGCCGTCGCGCAAAGTTACAACAATCCGCAAGGTCAACAGATCGCAAGCGCCGCGCCGTCCGGCAATTACGGCGGCGGCTTTCTGCAATTCCTGCTGACGGGGGGGCAGCGCGCCGCCTATAACGAACCGGGCGCTGCCTATCCGGGCGTCTCCCAGCCGGGCCAACCGCAACGTGCAATCGATCCGGTCTTCCTGCGCCAGGAAGTCGATTATGCCGGCCACGAGAGGCCCGGCACGATCGTCATCGATACGCAACGCAAATTTTTGTTCCTCGTCGAGAAAGACGGCAAGGCGCTGCGCTATGGCGTCGGCGTCGGCCGCGAAGGCTTCGCCTGGACGGGCGTCGAGAAAATCTCCCGCAAGGCCGAATGGCCGGATTGGACGCCGCCGGTGGAAATGTTGAAGCGGCGCCCCGATCTGCCGACGCATATGGCGGGCGGCCCCGACAATCCGCTTGGCGCCCGCGCGCTCTATCTCGGCGGGTCGCTTTACCGCATCCACGGCACCAACGAGCCGTACACGATCGGCACCAGTGTTTCGTCCGGCTGCATCCGGATGATGAACCAGGACGTGATCGATCTCTATGGCCGTGTCGGCGTCGGCACCAAGGTCATTGTGATGTAAGCGAGTGGCCGTTGGTGCCGCCAGTCAGCGCATTGATGAAGTCGCGGCAATAGGTGATCGCGGTCGTCTGGCAGATTTTTTCGAACAGCTTTTCCTGCCGATCCTTGCGCTCGTCGAGCGGCATGACGAGCGCTTCGTGCATCGCCTCGGTGATCTCTTCGGGATCGTAGGGATTGATGATGATCGCCTCGGTCAATTCCTCGGCTGCGCCGGCAAAGCGCGAGAGGATCAAGACGCCGGGGTCCTCGGGGTCCTGCGCGGCGATATATTCCTTAGCGACGAGATTCATGCCATCGCGCAGCGGCGTGACGATGCCGACCCGCGCCTGGCGGTGAAAGCCGGCGAGGCTCGCGCGCGAGACGGCGCGCGTCATATAGCGCAAGGGCTGCCAATCGAAATCGGCATAGCGGCCGTTGATGTCGCCGGAGAGCCGATCGAGTTCGCGTTTCAAGCGCTGATATTCGGCCACATCCTCACGCGAGCGCGCAGCGATCTGCAGGTAAGTCACGTGCATCCGGTGTTCGGGGAAGCGATCGAGCAGATAGCCAAAAGCCTCGAACCGGTTGGGCAAACCTTTGGAATAATCGAGCCGATCGACGCCGATCATGAAGGCGTGCCCCTCGATGCTTTCGAACAGCCGGTGTGCAGCGCGGCTCTGAACCGCCTTTTTCGCCTGGCGTGCGAAGCCGCGCGAATCGATGCCGATCGGAATGGCATCGACGACGACGGAGCGGCCCTCATACGAGATCGGTTCGCCCGATTGGCGGGCGATGTTGAGGAAGCTCAAAAGGCAATCCTCAAAATCGTGCAGGTGCTGGCGCGCTTGGAAGCCGACGACATCATAGGTCAGCATCATTCGCAGCAACTTCTCCGCCGACGGTAAAACGCCGAAGACGCTCGCTGGCACGAATGGCACATGCAGGAAGAAGCCGATCCGGTTCTTGACGCCGAGCGCGCGCAAGGCATCGGCAAGCGGGATCAGATGATAATCGTGGACCCAGATGAGATCGTCCGGGCGAAGCAGTTCGGCCAGTGCTTTGGCATAAGTGCTGTTGACCGCGAGATAGCCCTCGAAATCCTCGCGATCGAATTCGAGCAGGCCCGGCTGGAAATGCAGCAACGGCCAAAGGACGGAATTGGCAAAGCCGACGTAGAAGCGCCGGTAGTCGTCCTCGGACAGGTCGATGGTTGCGAAATCGAGCTTGCCGGAATTGTGCAGCTTGGCGGAGGTCGCGGTCTCCGCCGCGATCTCGCCGCTCCAGCCAAGCCACAGAGCGCCCTGCTTGAAGACGTCCTTCAAAGCGACGGTCAGGCCGCCCGCCTTGGCGCCTTTCGACGGCAGCGGCACGCGGTTCGAGACGATCACGACGCGCGCCATAACGCCTCCTCCCAACCGCGCGACAGCCGCGCCGCCGAATGAATGAGCCCGACATGCGAATAGGCTTGCGGGAAATTGCCCCACAGCACGCGCGTGTCCGCGAGCACGTCCTCGGACAATAGGCCTGCCGCGTTGCGGACCGCGAGAACGTTGTTGAAAATCTCCCGCGCTTCGTCGCGCCGTCCGGCCAAAGCCAGCGCATCGACATACCAAAAGGTGCAGACGAGAAACGCAGTTTCAGGACGGCCGAAATCGTCGGCCTCGTCATAGCGCATGACGAAGCCATCGCGCAGAAGCCGTTTGGCGATGATATCGAGCGTCCGGCCGACGCGCGGGTCGTTGGCCGGCAGAAGCCCGATCTCCGGCAGCAACAGACAGGTCGCATCGGCGACCGGCCCGTCGAGCACGCCGGAAATCCAGCCTTCCGGCATGGTCGCCCGTGTCAGGATTTCCGCCCGCAATTTGGCCGCGAGGCCTTCCCATTCGGCGGCGTCGGCGTGCTCGCCGACACGCTCGGCGATCAAGGCGAGACGATGCAACGCCGCCCAGCACATGGCAGCCGAATACGTGTGAATGCTCGTCCGTTCGCGATATTCCCACGGGCCGGCATCGACCGTCATCGCGCAACGCGCGGCGACGCGGCCCATGCCGCGCAATTGTTGATAGAGCGTCGAAAGTCCGGTGTAGGTCAGCCGTGCATCCCAGAACATCTGCGCCGCCGTCAGGACGATCGAGCCGTAAACATCGTTCTGGATTTGCGAGACCGCGGCATTGCCGATGCGCACCGGCCCCATGCCTTGATAGCCGGCGAGGGCTGGCGCCAGCCGTTCCTCGGAACTCGTCGCGGCCGAGATCGGATAGAGCGGGGCGATGGCAATATCGTCCGAGCGCAGGACGGCATCGATAACGAAGCGGATGAAATTTTCCATCGTCCGCGTCGCGCCGAGCCGGTTCAGCGCACCGACGGTGAAGAAAGCGTCGCGCAGCCAGCAGAAGCGATAGTCCCAATTGCGCGCCGTATATGGCGCCTCGGGGATCGAGGTCGTCAGCGCGGCGACGATGGCGCCGGTGTCCTCGCAGCTGCAAAGCTTCAGCGTGATCGCCGAGCGGATGACTTCGTTCTGCCATTCGAAGGGGATGGAAAGGCCGCGGACCCAGAGGCGCCAGTCCTCGATCGTCGCGGCGAGAAAATTCTGGGCCAGGGAATCGGGCGCTTCCGGCACCGATTCATCCGGGCCGATGAACAGGTTGACCGGCCGGTCGAGAGAGAACTCGGATTCTTCCAGGATGTAGGCGACCGCCATATCGGCGGTGACGCGCAGCGCCATTTCGCCGCCCGAATAGCGGACATGATTGCTGCCGAAGCTGATTGCGGGCTTGGTCGCGCCATAATGGAAATGCGGGCGGATGCGCACGGCGAGCCGCACGCGTTTGGTCAGCGGTTCGATGCGGCGGATCAGCATCGGCGGCCGGAAGCTGCGGCCGAACCGCTGCAAGCGCGGGGCAAAATCGATGACGCGCACCTGGCCGCCGTTGCGATCGGTGATTGTCGTTTCCAGCACGGCGGTATTGCGCAGATAGCGTTGGCTGGTCTCGACCGCGTCGCAGACCATCACGTCCATGAAGCCATGTTGCGGTTCGTCGCCGTTGACGAGCGCCGAAAAGACCGGGTCGCCGTCGATACGTGGAAAGCAAAACCAAACATGCCGGCCGTTCCGGTCGATAAGACTTGCGACGGCGCAATTGCCGATAGCGGCGAGATCAAGCGACTGCATCAGCGCCAAGCCTCAGAGATCGGCGACACGTTTCAGCCAATCGCGCACGTCCTGCGGTCGGCCATTAAATCGCACGGCGACATTGAGGCCGAGCCCGCCATGCGCAAGCGCAGCCTCGAAACCATCTTCGTCGGTGACATCATCGCCGACAAAAACCGGGAGGCGGCCGGCGAAAGGTGCCATCGCCATGAGGCGGTGGACCGGGCGCGCCTTGGTTACCGCGCGCGGACGGATTTCCAATGCCATTTTGGCTTCCATCACTTCGAATTCATGCGGCGCACGTGCGACGAGCTGGCGGGCAAGCCGCATCACTTCGGCCGCCTGATCCGGCGCGTTACGGAAATGCGCAACGACATTATGCGGCTTCACCTCCGTCAAAATGCCCGGGCGCCTCTCCTGCAATTCCATGAAGGCCTCGACCCAGTTTCGCGGTACGGGAGTGCCGATCTGCTCTTGCGTGCCGTCAGGCAAGCGAACGACCGCCCCATGCTCGCTGCCGCCGGCGAGCCGCAAAGGTTGCAGCAGCCGATCGATATCGGCGAGCGCCCGGCCGCTGACGATGGCGACGGCGCCGTTCAGCGCGCGGGCAGCGCCTTGCAGGTCGCTGACGAGATCAGGCGGCACAGTGACGGAAGCAGGCGTTGCCGCGATGTCGAGCAAAGTTCCATCCAAATCGAGAAAGAGCGCCCAATTCCGGCCCGGCCTTGGCGGCGCTAAGGCGGCGTTGGCGGTCGAAGGCTGATTGTCCATGAACGACGCCTCCGGCCGGCGCTCCTGTTCGCCGGCGCGCGGCCGGGTGCGGCTGACCGTCATAAGCTCCCCGATTTTGAGCGATCCGCGCGCCAGACAATCCCATGCACGCTCGGTAATAACGGGCGGACGCTAAAATCGTTCCGGTCTAGCTGCCAGAAATTTGACAGTAAAAAATAAAAAGCCCCGCCGCTGACGCGGCGAGGCTCGCGTTGATGTGAACTCTAGAGCGGGATGCGAAAAAGTGTCAGCGGTTTTTCGCAAATAATCCCGCTCTAAACTTTTAGAATCGATCACGTTTATGATTTCGGGTCGATCCGATCCGAAATCATCGTGATCTCGCAACTACACGTCAAAGGATCCGTCATCGTTGCTGCTGAAATCATCCGAATTGTTGTCTGTATCATAGATGTCGGTCGTGTCCGTACCACTGCCAGCGTCGCCGAATTTGCCGTCGTCGTCATAATAATTATTGACGATCGTCTCGCCGCCGCCGAGGCCGGTCATGCCCGTGCCGATGCCAAGCCCGCCCCAGCCGCCGCCATGGCCGCCGAAGAGATTGCGGATCGAATCGGCCAGCAAGACGCCGCCGGCGACGCCGGCCGCGCTCTGCAAGGCACCGCTCAGAAAGCCGCCGCCGCCCGGAGGCGGGCCGCC
>NZ_CANSHK010000020.1:0-55670 GCF_947646745.1 uncultured Methylovirgula sp.
TGATCGCGCTGCCCGCGCTCACGCGGCGCGTGTTGCCGACCGCCGGCTTCTGAGCGCCGCTGACCCCGATGCTCGCGCTGCCGCGGCGCGTGCGATTCCTGCGCGGCTTCATCGTCGGCCGAAAGCGAGTCGAGCGCTGCGCCGTTCTGCCAGCCGATGGCGCGGCCGATGAGCTTTTCGATTTCGGCGAGATGCTTCTGGTCGGCGCGGGTGACGATCGAGATCGCAATGCCCTGCTTGCCGGCACGGCCGGTGCGGCCGATGCGGTGGACATAATCCTCGGCATGGACCGGGACGTCGAAATTGAAGACGTGGCTGACGTCGGGAATATCGAGGCCGCGCGCCGCGACATCCGAGCAGACGATCAGATCGACGTCGCCGTTTTTGAAGGCTTCGAGCGACGCCATGCGCGCCCGCTGGTCCATGTCGCCGTGCAGCGCGCCGGCACGGAAGCCGTGCTTCTGCAACGACTTATGCAGGATCGCCACATCGCGCTTGCGGTTGCAGAAGATGATTGCGTTCTTGAAATTATCCGCCGCGCCGATGAGCCGGCGCAGCGTCTCGCGCTTGGCGGGGCCCGGCAGGGAGGCGACCAGCGCCTGCGCGATCGTGGTCGAGGTCGACGCCGGCGGCGCGACCTCGATGCGGACCGGATTGTGCAGGAAGGCTTCGGTGAGGCGGACGATTTCGGCCGGCATGGTCGCCGAGAAGAAAAGCGTCTGACGGGTGAAGGGCACCAGTTTGCAGATGCGCTCGATATCCGGAATGAAGCCCATGTCGAGCATCCGGTCGGCTTCATCGATCACCAGGATCTCGATGCCGGTCAGAAGCAGCTTGCCGCGCTCGGCGAAGTCGAGCAGGCGGCCAGGCGTCGCGATCAGCACATCGGCGCCGCGCATGATCTTCGCTTCCTGGTCGCCAAAGGAGACGCCGCCGATCAGCAGCGCAACGTTGAGCTTGTGATTGACGCCGTAGCGGCCGAAGCTTTCTTCGACCTGCGCGGCCAATTCGCGCGTCGGCTCAAGGATCAGGGTGCGCGGCATGCGGGCCCGGGCGCGGCCCTGTTCGAGGCGCGAGAGCATCGGCAAGGTGAACGCGGCGGTCTTGCCGGTGCCGGTCTGGGCAATGCCGAGCACGTCGCGACCGGCGAGCGCTTCGGGAATGGCCTTGGCTTGGATGGGTGTAGGTTTGGTGTAACCGGAAGCTTCTACGGCCTGTAGAACCTTCTCGCTGAGACCCAGTTCTCTAAAAGTCATATCGATCCTGAAAACGGCGCATATGGCTCAGCTTGTTGGGGGAGGTGAGCATTGCGCGATACCCGAGGCGCATTCCGGCCTTCCGGAGTGGACCGAGCGGCAAATCTGGCGCCTGAGGGAGAAATCGGGAACCCGCTCCACGGAGCGAATCTGTCGGTCCTAACCGCTCTTTAGCCTCGATATCGGCAGGATGCAAACGGATTACAAGCCTTTGCCGCCATGCAAATGGCCGCAGCCGGCGAATCCCCGAGGATTAAAAGGTTAATTCGTCGCCAATTGCTGGACCTGTGGCCGCCGCGGCGGGGCAAAGACCTTCATCAGGATGAAGATCGCTGCCAGCACGGCCACATAAACGATGAGCTGCAATTGCGTCGGCTGATCCGTATAGCCAAGCAAAGTATGGGCGATACGGCCAAGCCAGGAATTGTCGGCAAGGAGCCAGGACGTGTCCCAGACCGTGCGGTCGAGTGCCGTGACGATGTCGGCCTGATCGAGAAAGCCCACCGCCTGACAGGCCATGCCGGCGGCGATGAAGGAGATCAGCAGCGTCGTCACGCGGAAAAGATAGCGCATCGGAATGGTGATCAGGCCGCGGAAGGTGAGATAAGCCACAGCCCCGCCGCCGAGCAGTCCGAGCAGACCGCCGATGAAGACGCTGAGCACCGTCGTGCCGGCCGAGACCAAAACGCCATAGAGGAAAAGCACGATCTCCGAGCCCTCGCGCAGCACCGCGACGGCGACGACGATGGCGAGCGCCATCAGCGACTTCGAGCCGCGGCTCACCTGCTCGCCGAATTCGCTCAATTCCTGCGTCATCTCGCGGCCATGGCGTGCCATCCAGACATTGTGCCAGGTCAGCATGACGACGGCGATCGAGAGAACCGACGCGTTGAGGACTTCCTGACCGGTCCCGGCGAGCGCCTCGGCGATGAAGCCGGTGAAGAGGGCGACGATGCCGGCGCCGGCGATCCCCGCGGCGATGCCGCCGAAGACATAACGTAACCGGTGCGGCACGGTTTGGGTTACGGCCAAGACAACGCCGACGACAAGGCCGGCTTCGACGACTTCGCGGAAGACGATGATGAGTGCAGCGACCAAGGCGGACCTTTTTCCGGCGCGCTCTCAAAGAAGGCCGCACCAACGATATTTGCGAAAGGCAAGTCCTCACGGCCTGCCGGCGTTGCCCTCTACTATATGAGCGGTTCTTAAGACGGCAAGGACCGCCTGCTCCATTTAGAACCCTTCAAAAGCGTTTGAGAATCAGCGAGATGTGTTTTGCGCCGATCGCGGACATTTCGAAATTTGGATTTAGCGTCTGGTCTCATGTATAGCGCGTGGGGTCCGGCCCGGCAGGAGCATGTGCGGACGATGTCTTGCTTGCAGCGAGTGAACCGATGAAGGCGCAGAAGCGCACCTGCCTGGCAATCGTGCTCGCGGCCGGCGAGGGCAAGCGGATGCGCTCGGCGCGGCCGAAAGTGCTGCATGAGCTTGCCGGACGTTCTCTGCTCGCGCATGTGCTGACCGCGGTCGCCGCGGCGGGGGCCGAACGCGTCGCCCTCGTCGTTGCGCCGGGCCACGAAGCCGTGGTGAAAGAGGCGAAGGCACTCGCGCCCGACGTCGAGATCTTCGTGCAATCGCCGGCGCTCGGCACGGCGCATGCCGTACTGGCCGCGAAAGCGGCGATCGCCGGGGGCTATGACGATATTCTCGTCGCTTTCGCCGATACGCCGCTGGTGCGGCCGGAGACCTTTGCGCGGCTGCGCACCGGCCTTGAAAGCCCCGGCCGGGCGGTGGCGGCGCTCGGATTCCTCGCCAGCGATCCGCGCGGTTACGGGCGCCTGATCCAGGAGGGCGAGACGCTGGTCGCGATCCGCGAGGACCGCGATCTGCGCGACGGCGAGGCGGACATTTTCTTCTGCAATGCCGGGTTGATGGCGATTGCCGGCGCGACGGCTCTGCCGCTGCTCGAATCGATCGACCGCGCCAATGCCCAGGGCGAATATTACCTGACTGATATTGTCGCTGCCGCGCGCCGCCGCCAACTCTCGGCCGTCGCCATTGATGCGCCGGAAGAGGAAGTGCTCGGCATCAATGACCGTCTGCAACTCGCCGCCGCCGAAGCCGTGCTGCAAACGCGTTTGAAGGCGGCCGCCATGCGGAATGGCGTCACCTTCGTCGATCCGTCGCGCGTCACGCTTTCCTACGACACGCAATTCGGCCGCGACGTGCTGGTCGAGCCGGATGTTTTCTTCGGTCCCGGCGTCACGATCGGCGACGGCGTGACGATCCGCGCCTTTTCGCATCTTGTCGGCGCCGCGGTCGGGCCGCGCAGCATCATCGGGCCATTCGCGCGGCTGCGCCCCGGCGCATCGCTCGCCGAAGAGGTGCATATCGGCAATTTCGTCGAGGTGAAGGCCTCGACCTTGGGTCCCGGCGTCAAGGCCAATCATCTCGCCTATATCGGCGATGCGTCGATCGGCGCGAAGACCAATGTCGGTGCCGGCGTGATCACCTGCAATTATGATGGGTTTGCCAAATTCCGCACGGATGTCGGCGAGGGCGTCTTCATCGGCGTCAATTCGGCGCTGGTCGCGCCGGTCAAAATCGGCGACGGCGCCTATATTGGAACCGGCTCGGTCATCACCCAGGATGTCGCGCCGGACGCCTTGGCGCTCGCCCGCTCGCGCCAGGTTGAGAAACCATCCTGGGCGAAAGACTTTCGCGCCAAGCATCAAAAGACATAGGGTTTCCTCTTCGTTCACCCGCTTTATCACCCGAGCCGGAAAGCAAGCGAATGTGCGGAATTGTCGGGATTCTCGGACGCAGCCCCGTTGCTGGCGCCCTGGTCGAGGCTTTGGGCCGGCTCGAATATCGCGGCTATGATTCCGCCGGTCTCGCGACTCTTGAGAACGGCAAACTGACCCGCCGGCGTGCCGCCGGAAAGCTCAAGAATCTCGAAGCCCTGCTCGCCAAGGAGCCGCTCCGCGGCCATTCCGGCATCGGCCACACACGCTGGGCGACGCATGGCAAGCCGACCGCCGACAACGCACATCCGCATCGCAATGGCAAAGTTGCCGTCGTCCACAACGGCATCATCGAGAATTTCCGTGCTCTGCGGGAAGAGTTGAAAGCCAAGGGTCACGTCTTCGAATCAGAAACCGACACGGAAGTCGTCGCGCACCTTGTGGGCGAGGCCTTGGAGCAGGGGCTTTCGCCGGTTCAGGCCGTGGCCGAGAGCTTGCCGAAGCTGAAAGGCGCCTTCGCGCTCGCCTTTCTCTTCGAAGGCGAAGACGATCTGCTGATCGCCGCGCGCGAAGGTGCGCCGCTCGCCGTCGGTTTTGGGACGGGAGAGCGGGAGGGGGAGGTCTATCTCGGCTCGGATGCTATTGCGCTGGGGCCGCTGACCGATCAGCTCGCCTATCTCGAAGAGGGCGATTATGCCGTGCTGACCCGGCATGGCGTCAAATTCTTCGATGCGGCCAATCTGCCCGTCGAGCGCAAACGGGTGAGCGCGCCGGCCTCGGCCTTTCTGGTCGACAAGGGCAATTACCGGCATTTCATGGCCAAGGAAATCCATGAGCAGCCGGAGGTCGTCGGCCGCACCTTGTCGCATTTCCTCGATCTCTCCGCCGGCACCGTATCGCTGCCGTTCGACTTGCCGGTCGATGCGGCGACGCTGCCGCGGCTGACGATCGCCGCCTGCGGCACGGCCTATATGGCGGGCCTCGTCGCGTCCTATTGGTTCGAGCGCATTGCCAAGCTGCCGGTCGAGATCGAGGTCGCTTCGGAATTCCGCTATCGCGAGGCGCCGATGCAGAAGGGCGGCCTGATGCTGCTCATCTCGCAATCGGGCGAGACGGCGGATACGCTTGCGAGCCTGCGCTATGCGAAGGCGCAAGGTCAGAAAATCCTGAGCGTCGTCAATGTCGCGACCTCGACCATGGCGCGCGAGAGCGATGTCGCCGCTCAGACCCTGGCCGGGCCTGAGATTGGCGTCGCCTCGACCAAGGCCTTCACCTGTCAATTGGCGCTGCTCGCCTGTCTGGTTCTGGCCTTCGCCAAAGCCCGCCGGACGATCGATGCAAAGGAAGAAGCCCGCCTCGTCGCCGAACTCATCGCCGTGCCGGGTCTCATCGCTGAAGCGTTGAAGCACGAGGCGCAGGTCGAGCTTCTGGCGCGCGATCTCGGCAAGGCCCGCGACGTGCTCTACCTTGGGCGCGGCACCTCCTATCCGCTGGCGCTCGAAGGGGCGCTGAAACTCAAGGAAATCTCGTACATTCATGCCGAGGGCTATGCTGCCGGCGAATTGAAGCATGGGCCGATCGCGCTGGTCGATTCCGATCTGCCGGTCATCGTGCTGGCGCCGCGCGACCGCGTTTTCGAGAAGACGCTCTCCAATGTGCAGGAGGTGGCGGCGCGCAAGGGCCGGATCATTCTTGTGTCCGAAGCCGAGGCGGCGCATGAACTTGGCGTGCCGGCAGAGGTGATCGCCATGCCGAAAATGGCGCCGGATTTTTCCGCGCTGGTCTATGCCGTGCCGGTGCAATTGCTGGCCTATCACACGGCCGTCTTCATGGGCAAAGACGCCGACCAGCCGCGCAACCTGGCCAAGAGCGTGACGGTGGAATAGGCGCGAATGTCGCACCCCGCGGCGGGTATTGGCGGCGGGACGGCCCTTCAACCCGATCAAATCATTGAGGCTTCGGTAATTTACGTTGCGTTGCGAAATTTTGCACGGCAAGGAAAAATGGCCTATTTCAATCCACTTCGCCTTGCCGAACGTTCCGTCCCATAACGAGCGCACAGCAAACCATGAACATTGCGGTCAACAGCGTCGATGAGTTGAGCACCCGCGACAACGGGCCGGCCCTGCACGCCGCCCTCCAGGCGGCGGCCGATTGGATGGTTCAGCATCAAAAGCCCGACGGGCATTGGGTCGGCCTTGTCGAGTCCAACGCCTGCATGGAGGCGCAATGGTGCCTGATGCTATGGTTCCTCGGACTCGAAGATCATCCGCTGCGCCAACGCCTGGCGCAGGCGATCCTGGCGACGCAGCGCCCCGACGGCGCCTGGGAAATCTATCGCAATGCGCCGAACGGCGACATCAATACGACGGTCGAGGCCTATGCCGCGCTGCGCTCGATGGGCCATCGCGACGACGAGCCGGCGATGCTGCGGGCGCAGCAATGGATCGCGAGCAAAGGTGGCCTGCGCAACGTCCGGGTTTTCACCCGCTATTGGCTGGCGCTGATCGGCGAATGGCCGTGGGAGAAGACGCCCAACGTGCCGCCGGAAGTCATCTGGCTGCCGAAATGGTTTGCCTTCTCGATCTATAATTTCGCGCAATGGGCGCGGGCGACCTTCATGCCCATCGCCTTGCTCTCGGCGCGCCGGCCGAGCCGGCCGCTGCCGCCCGAGAACCGGCTCGATGCCCTGTTCCCCGAGGGCCGCGACAGGTTCGATTACGACCTGCCGTCCAAGGCCGGAGCAGGGCTGTGGGACAAATTTTTCCGGAACACCGATCGGGCGCTGCACGCTTTGCAGAATCTGGGGCACCGGCTCGGCTTCGGCGCGGTCCGCGAGGCGGCGGTCGGCCACGTCCTCGAATGGATCATCCGGCATCAGGACTCAGACGGCGTCTGGGGCGGCATCCAGCCGCCGTGGATCTACAGCCTCATGGCGCTCTATAACGAAGGCTACGGGGTCGATCATCCCGTGATCGCCAAGGGATTGGCGGCGCTCGACGATCCGGCATGGCGCGTCGACCGCGGCGAGGCGAGTTGGATCCAGGCGACCAATAGCCCCGTCTGGGACACGATGCTGACCATCCTCGCCTTCAACGATGCCGGCATGACGGCGGCGCATCCCGATGCGATCGACAAGGCGGTGCAATGGGTGCTCGACCGGCAGGTACGCGTGCCCGGCGATTGGTCGATCAAGCTGCCGCACGTCAAGCCGGGCGGCTGGGCGTTCGAATATGCCAATAATTTCTACCCCGACGTCGACGACACCGCCGTTGCGCTGATCGCTTTGGCGCCGTTCCGCCACGATCCGAAATGGCGCGCGCGCGGCATCGAGGAGGCGATCCAGCGCGGCATAGACTGGCTGATCGGCATGCAGAGCGAGGGCGGCGGCTGGGGCGCCTTCGACAAGGACAATAACAAGGCGATTCTGACCAAAATCCCCTTCTGCGATTTCGGCGAAGCACTCGACCCGCCCTCCGCCGACGTCACGGCGCATGTCGTCGAAGCGTTCGGTAAGCTCGGGTTTTCGCGCACCCATCCGACGATGGTCCGCGCCCTCGACTACCTGAAGCGCGAGCAGGAGCCGGATGGCGCCTGGTTCGGCCGCTGGGGCGTCAATTACATCTACGGCACCGCCGCGGTGCTGCCGGCGCTCGAAGCGATCGGCGAAGAGATGAGCCAGCCGTCGATCGGCCGGGCTTGCGACTGGCTCGTCGCCCGGCAGCAGGACAATGGCGGCTGGGGCGAAAGCTGCGGCTCCTACATGGATCGTGACATGGCCGGGCGGGGCCCCGCGACCGCGTCGCAGACGGCCTGGGCGCTGATGGCGCTTCTGGCCGCCCATCGCCCACAGGATCGCGACACGATCGAGCGCGGTTGCCTCTATCTCATCCGCAACCAGGTGAACGGAACCTGGAACGAGAGCGACTATACCGGCACTGGATTTCCGGGCTACGGCGTCGGCCAGACGATCAAGCTCGATTCGCCGCTGCTGCGCGAACGGCTGATGCAGGGGCCGGAACTCTCCCGCGCCTTCATGTTGCGTTATGATCTTTATCGGCAGTGTTTTCCGCTGATGGCGCTGGGGCGCACCATGCGCTCGCACATCGCGGGCTGAGCCACTGGCGGGCGGATCAGCTCGCCGGCTTCTTGCCCATTTCGCGCCAGCGCTTTGACGCTCGCGCCTCGTTCGTCTTCGGCGCCGCGAGAAAATAGACGAGCGAAGCCTGGGTCGAGAAGCACAGGATTTTGTGCGTGTCGGGATCGTCCCAATAGACCGAGCAATCGGTCGGGATGAGCTTGCCCGCAGCAATGCCGATTGCATCGTGATCGCCGAATTCGCCCTTGCCCTGCATCGGGTGCGGCCGGCCGATGTCCCACATGCCCCAATCGCTGCCGCCCTTTTGTGATTTGTCGATGCGCGGGTCATGCACAGTGAATTTCATCGCCGCTTGCGAGTCCGTTTCGGGATCCGGCGGGCGATCCGGCTGAAGCGTCTGCGCCTGCGCGGCGCAAAACGCGGCGCACAGCACGCCCAACATCAAAATCATCCGAAGTCCGCCGCGCCCGATCATTTGGCCTCCCTCGCGCCCATTGGCGCCGGTCTGGCGCGATTATACACTCGCGCGGCGCACCGGGCATTGAAGATGCCTCATGCGCGCGATGAGCCCTGCTTATGGGCCGGAGCGCCGATTGGCCGATGCTTTACGACACGATCCTTTTGCGGACTTTTGCCGCCGTCTGCGACGCGGCGAGCTTCACCAAGGCGGCGCGCAGCGTGAACCTCACCCAGTCGGCGGTGAGCCTGCATGTCAAGCGGCTCGAAGATCAGGTCGGCGCGCAATTGCTCCGCCGCGGCACTCAAGGCGTCAGCCCGACGGGCCAGGGCGAGATTCTGCTCTCTTATGCGCGGCGCATTCTCGCTTTGCATAAGGAAGCCGAGCGCCGGCTCAGCGGCGACGGTACGGAGCTTATCCGCATCGGCGCGCCGGAATATTTCGATCTGCACGCACTGTCGTCGCTGTTGCGGCAATTTTCGGCACAATATCCGGCCTTGCGGCTGCAGATCGAATTGGGCATCGGTCCTGACATTGCCGCGCTGCTTGAGGTAGGCGAGCTCGATCTCGCCATCCTGAGCCGCGAGATCGGCGAAGGCGACGGCATTGCGCTCTCGCGCGAGAAGCGCGTCTGGGCGGCAGGCCGGGCAATGCGCCTCGGCCCCGAAGAAGCGGCGCCGCTGGCCCTCTATCCCTCGACGTGCCGCTGGCGCCAGGTCGTGCTCGACGAACTCGATCACGCCGGACGGCCATGGACCGTTGTAGTGCAGAGTTCGGGCATTGCCGGGATTCTGGCGGCGTTGGACAGCGGCCTCGCCATCACCATCTTTCCGCAGAGCAGCCTGCCGGGCATGCTGAAACCGCTTGGCCGCGCCGAGGCGCTTCCGGTGCTGCCGGATTTTGAATTTGTCCTGCGCCGCAGCCAGACGCGCAACGCCGCGGTCGACCATCTGGCCGAGATGATCGCCAATTTCTTCCAGCTTTCCGCCGCACTGCGCCCAGAGGTCAGGGCGGCAGAACTGACGTAGGCGCCTTGCGCGCCTTGAGCACGGCCAAGAGGACTTCACGCGTTGCCGCAAAAATCCCCGGCGCTTCGCTTTCCCGATTGCCGGCGACATTCAAGGTGCGGATCGCGTTGACCGCGAGCCAGCGACGGATGTCCGGCAGCGACGAAAGCGGCGCGGACTCGCCGGGACGCCAAGGAATGAGATAAACGGGCTTTCCAAACCTCACGCAGAATTCCTGCGTGGCGCGGCTGCCGCCGAGATCGGCGTCGCCGACGATCAAGGTCGCGTCCGAAGTGCGGACGTTTGCCTCGGTCCGCCCCAAAGGATCGGCCTCGGCCAATGCGTGCAGTCCGTAAAGCGCGGCAAAGTCGGGGCGCGGCCCGGCCTCGGTCATGAAGCCGAGGGGCATGGCGCCGCCGGTTGAAAGCCCGAGTTCATGCGCCGCCGCCAGCGCGCCCTGGTCGGCCCCGGTCTGGCCACCCGATACGATGCGGACGACTTCGATTCCGTGCGCGTGGACGCTCAAACCGCAGCCCGCGGCGGCACGTTTTCGAGAAGCGGGCCAAGTCCTTCCGCCATGGTCAGATGCGCAATCACCGCATCGCGGAGCTTGCGATAGGGCAGGCCGGCCAGCATGGCCGTTTGCACCGCCGCCATCACCTCGCCGGCCTCCGCGCCGATCATCGTGAAGCCGAGAATGCGATCGTCCTCGCCGACGAGTGCTTTCATAAATCCCAGCTTTTCACCGGTCGTATGCGTGCGCACCACCGCACCGGTCGGCATTTTCGCGACGCGTACGGGGATGCCCTGGCGTTGCGCGTCGCGCTCGCGCAATCCGACATGCGCCAGAGGCGGATCGGTGAAAACGCAAGAGGGAGTCAGCCGATCTGTCGTGCTGCGGTGGCCGCCCGCGAGATTGTCCCTGACGATGCGAAAATCATCGACCGACACATGCGTGAACTGCGGACTGCCGGCGCATTCTCCCAAAGCCCATACGTCGGGCGCAGTTGTTTCCAACCGGTCGTTGACCTGAATATAGCCGCGGCTGTCGAGCGCAACGCCCGCCGTCTCAAGCCCGATCCCGGCCGTATTCGGAACACGGCCCGTCGCGACGAGGATGTCGCTGGCTTCGAGCCTTTCTTCGCCGGCCGCACCGCGGAGCGTGAGCGTGATCGTCCGGCCGGATTGGCCCTCGACCTTGACGACATTTGCCGAGGTCAAAATGCGAATGCCTTCGTCGCTCAGGATCTGCGTGATGGCTTCGGCGCTGTCGGCGTCTTCGCGGCCGATAATCTGGGGCGCGGATTCGATCACCGTGACACGGCTGCCGAATCGCCGATAGGCTTGCGCAAATTCAAGACCGACATAGCCACCGCCGAGGACGATGAGGTGCGACGGCACGTAATCAATCTCGAGAATGTCGATGTGGGTGAGCGGCTTTGCCGCTTCGAGGCCGGCAATCGGCGGCATGGCGCTATGCGTGCCGATGTTGAGGAAAACCGTGTCACCCGTCAGGATGCGCGTGCCTCCTGCGTTGAGCTGTACTTCCAACGCCTTGGGAGCGATGAAGCGGCCGCTCCCCTCTATCAGTTCGGCGCCGCTCGATTTGAATCCGGCGCGAAAGGCGGCAACCTCGCCGGCCACCATGTCGCGCTTGCGTTGGCGGACCTGCGCCATATCGGTTTTGCCCGGCGTCGTCAGGGTTCCGAACTGCCCCGCATGATGCACGAGATGGGCGATCCGGGCGCTCCAGACTTCATTCTTGCTCGGCATGCAGGCGATGTTGGGACAGGAGCCGCCGATCCACCGGCGCTCGACCAGGGCGGTCCGCGATCCGGATTTCGCCATATGCCAGGCGATCAGATTGCCGGCCTGTCCGCTGCCGAGAACGAGCACGTCGAGATGTTCCGGTTCGGCCATCATCGGCTCCTTTCCGCAGCGTATGTCGGCACAGGCCGATGCCTAGCCGTCGTCACCGCGCGCGACAAGCTATCCTAACCGGTGTGAAGCCGTCCGGACCGGGCCAAGCCGAGCTTGGCCGCGGCATTGTTGTGTTTTGTCGCCCTTTGCGATTGTTTCGGCTGCCGCCACAAGCTATTGCGGCAGGTCCCTCAAGCCACGCAAGTGCCGTCTGAATGCGCCTCTCCCGTTATTTTCTGCCCATTCTTCGCGAAAATCCCAAAGAGGCGGAGATCGTCTCGCACCGGCTGATGCTGCGCGCCGGCATGATCCGGCAGGAGGCCGCGGGCATCTATGCCTGGCTGCCGCTCGGTTTTCGTGTCCTGCAAAAAGTCACGCAGATCGTCCGCGAAGAGATGGACCGGGCCGGGGCCATCGAACTCCTCATGCCGACGCTGCAGCTCGCCGATCTCTGGCGTGAGACGGGCCGCTACGACGCTTACGGCCCGGAGATGTTGCGCATCAAGGACCGGCACGAGCGCGAATTGCTCTACGGCCCGACCAACGAGGACATGATCACCGAGATTTTCCGCGCCTCGGTGCGCTCGTATCGCGATCTGCCCAAGAACCTCTACCACATCCAATGGAAATTCCGCGACGAGCAGCGGCCGCGCTTCGGCGTCATGCGCGGGCGCGAATTCCTGATGAAGGACGCTTATTCCTTCGACATCGACGAGGCGGCGGCGCGGCGGTCTTATCAGCGCATGTTCGTCGCCTATCTGCGCATCTTCGCCCGCATGGGCCTGAAGGCGATCCCGATGCGGGCCGAGACAGGGCCCATCGGCGGCGACCAGAGTCACGAATTCATCATCCTCGCCGACACCGGCGAATCGGGCGTCTATATCAATTCCGACGTGCTCGATCTGCCGATTCCGCCGGCCGACGTCGACTATGATTCGGATCTCGCGCCAATCATCGAGCAATGGACCTCGCTTTATGCGGCCACCGACGACGTCCACGATGCGGCCCGGTTCGATCGCGAGACACCGCCGGAGAAGCGCTTGCAGCGGCGCGGCATCGAGGTCGGCCAAGTGTTCTACTTCGGCGACAAATATTCGAAGCCGATGAAGGCTTTGGTGACCGGGCCGGACGGGGTCGAGCGGCCGGTCCTGGGCGGCTCCTATGGCGTCGGCGTCTCGCGCCTCGTCGGGGCGCTGATCGAGGCGGGGCACGACGAGGCCGGCATCATCTGGCCCGAATCGGTCGCGCCGTTCCGCGTCGGCATCGCCAATCTCAAGGCCGGAGACGCAGCGACCGATGCGGCCTCGCTAAAAATCTACGATGCCCTCCAAAAAGCCGGGATTGACGTGCTTTATGACGATACGGACGAGCGGCCGGGGGCGAAATTCGCCCGTCTCGACCTGATCGGCCTGCCGTATCAGATCATCATCGGGCCGAAAGGCCTTGCCGAGGGACAAGTCGAAGTGAAGAGCCGCAGCACCGGCGCCCGCGAGAACCTCGCGCTCGACGCCGCCATTGCCCGCTTCGCCGGCTGAGCCGGGGGGCGACGAGCGATGGCCATCTTCGCGCCGTTTGAATGGACGATTGCGACGCGCTACCTGCGGTCGCGGCGTTCGTCCGGCTTCGTCTCGGTCATCGCCGGATTTTCCTTCCTTGGCATCATGCTCGGCGTCGCGACGCTCATCGTCGTAATGTCGGTGATGAACGGGTTCCATCGCGATCTGCTCAACAAGATCGTCGGCATCAACGGCCACATCTTTTTGCAGGCCGCGGACGCACCGCTCACCGACTATAATCAAGTCGCGCGGCAGGTGGAGAAAGTGCCGGGCGTCGATCTTGCCATTCCGATGGTCGAGGGCGCCGCCTTCTCCTCTTCGGAATTCGCGCAGAACGGCTCCGGCGTCCTCGTGCGCGGCATTCAGGAATCCGACATCAAGCGCCTGCCGGGCATCGCCGGCAATGTGCGCGCCGGGACGCTGAACGGGTTCGATGTAGCCGGTGGCGTCGCCATCGGCCAAAGGCTCGCGGAAAATCTCAACATCCGCGTCGGCGACAAGATCAAGATCATGACCGCAAACGGCGCGCGCACGCCCTTCGGAGTGGCGCCGCGGGTGAAAGCCTATAAGGTCATCGCGATCTTCGAGATCGGCATGGCCGAGTTCGACGGCATTTTCGTCTACATGCCGCTCCCTGAAGCGCAGGCGTTCTTCAACCTCGACAAGCAGGTGAGCGTCGTCGAACTGTTCCTGCGCGATCCCGAAAACATCGACGCGGTGCGCAGCGCGATCGAGGCGACGGTGACGCGGCCGATCATCATGACCGACTGGCGCGAGCGCAACAAAACCTTCTTCGATGCGCTTAAAGTCGAACGCAATGTGATGTTCATCATCCTGACCTTGATCGTTCTCGTCGCCGCGCTCAACATCATCTCCGGCCTCATCATGCTGGTGAAGGACAAGAGCCATGATGTGGCGATCCTGCGCACGATGGGAGCCACCCGCGGCGCCATCATGCGCATCTTCCTCATCACCGGCGCCTCGATCGGCATCATGGGAACGCTCGCCGGCTTTCTGCTGGGGCTTTTGGTCGCCGAGAATGTCGAGCCGATCCGGCAGTTCCTCAACCGGCTGCTGCACGCCAATCTGTTTCCGGCAGAGCTCTACTTTTTGTCGCGGCTGCCATCGGTCGTCGATCCGCGCGATGTCGCAACCGTCGTCGGCATGACGCTCGCCTTGTCGGTGCTCGCGACGCTTTACCCCTCCTGGCGAGCCGCCAAGCTCGATCCGGTCGAGGCTTTGCGTTACGAGTGACATGAGCGAGCCCGTCCTTCAGCTCAAAGGCATCACCCGCACTTATCGCCAGGGCGAATCGGCGCTCGCCGTGCTCAGCGAGGCCGATTTCGTGCTGTTTCCCGGCCAGTCGGTGGCACTGGTCGCGCCCTCGGGCGCCGGCAAATCGACCTTGCTGCACGTTGCCGGTCTGCTCGAGCGGCCGGACGCCGGCGAAGTCCTCATCAACGGGGTGGCGACGAGCCGCCTCTCCGATGATGCGCGCACGGCGCTGCGCCGCAATGCAATTGGCTTTGTCTATCAGTTTCACCACCTGCTGCCGGAATTCTCCGCGATCGAGAACGTCATGCTGCCGCAGATGATCGGTGGCCTGTCGCGGCACCAGGCGCGCGCCCGGGCACACGAACTGCTCGATTATCTCGGCCTCGGCGCGCGGGAAAAGCATCGGCCGGCCGAACTTTCCGGCGGCGAGCAGCAGCGCGTCGCCATCGCGCGCGCGGTCGCTAACGCACCAGGTATTCTTCTAGCCGACGAGCCGACGGGAAATCTCGACCCGCACACCGCCGATCACGTCTTTGCGGCGCTCGAAACGCTTGTCGAGGCCACCGGGCTTGCGACCCTGGTTGCGACGCATAGCCAGGCGCTGGCGGCAAAAATGACGCGCCGCGTCACCCTCGACGACGGTGCGGTGCGGGAGATGGACTGAACGCCCGGCTCAAGCGGCGAGGGTCGGGTCCTGGCCAAGGTCTTCCAGCCGTTTGCTCAACGCGCGAACGCGCTGTTTGAGTTCGGCGTTCTGCAGCTCGAGCTCGCGCAGGCGCGCCGCGGTGGGGTCAAGCACCGGCATCGGCGGCTTTTCGGCAGCCGCCTCGATGAAATTCACCCCGATCGAGTCTTTATCCCGCCACACCAGCCGCGCATGATGGCCACGCTGCTTGGCGGGGATATAGAGGTCGAATTCGTTGGGCACCGTCAGCGTGTCGTTGATGGCGATTTTTGCGCCGGACGCGGAATAATTCTTGATGATACATTCGATCGTCGTCAGGCGGTTGTTGAATATGATCTGTGCCCGCAGAAAGCTTCTGATGCGCTCAGCCGCTCTTTGCTCGTTTGGTTGCATGCCAGGCTCCGTCGGGTCGCTGCGAGCGTTTGCCATTTGAGCTTAATCTAAGCGAACGGGGTTAATACTTGCTCAATTCAGCTGCCAAAACCTATGTGATCTCAGCGGGCTTTCGCGTTTTGCGCGCGGGTGACAATTTATGCTAAGCCGGCGTCGCGATAGGGGGCTCAAGTGCTGACGCGTGTTCTTGGTCTTGTCGGGATTTTCATATTGTCGCTCGTGGTCAGCGGCTGCACCTCCTGCGGCACGCTCGATAAATTCAACGCGCCGAACATGCCCAAGCTTTGCCACGCCGATAGCCCGCCCGGCTAACCGCTCGGTTGCCGGGGCGTGCCGGCAGCGCAGCAAATCGGTCTTTGCTTTCAAATTCCTCCCGGATTGATGTTCCCCAGCGGAAGGTGCAATCTCGCCGCGCCGAAAAGGGACATCTGGGCAAAGATTCGGAATGGCCGTGAAAACCGTCAGCGTAACGCAGGATGGCCTGCCGTCCGAGGCCGATCAGGCGGAGCGCTTCGGCAAGGCGCGCTCTGCGCAGGCGACGGCGGTGCTCGAGGATTATGTCGAACTCATCGACGATCTCCTGAAGTCGGAAGGCGAGGCGCGGCCGACCGACATCGCCCGCCGCCTCGGCGTCTCGCACGCCACGGCCATCAAAAGCATCGCCCGGCTGAAACGCGAAGGCCTCGCCACCTCAAAACTCTATCGCGGCGTCTTCCTGACGCCGGAGGGGCTGTCGCTGGCCGCCAAGGTCCGTGCCAGGCACCGGCTCGTCGTTGACTTGCTCGTTGCGGTTGGTGTGCCAAAGCACTGCGCGGAGCTTGATGCCGAGGGTATAGAACACCATGTGTCGGATGCTGCGCTCGCCGCGTTCGCCCGCTTCCTGGGCCGCGACGAAACCGGGACCCGGCGCGGCAAGCCGGACTAACCGGCACTTCGGTTACCATAAGTCTTGAATTGCAGGGGGCCCGCGCTTTGGCGCGTCGGCCCTTAAGCGCGTTTCAAGAGTCGTTGCATTAGGGCAACAGCTCGGGAGCATCTTCTGCAGATGCGATGCAGTGAAGAAGAAAGCCGCTTTTCAGCCATAAACCGGCGGCTAGTTGAAGTTACTCGAAGGAAGCGAAGTTTGGTGCCGAGTCACTCTTGCAGAAGCTGTTCTAGGCGGAGTTCGTCATCAGGAGTCATCGCCCGCGCCCCCCGCGTGGCATTGGGTGTCCCTCTTTAGGGCTGTCGCTCACTTTTCGAACCAGCGGGGTTGATAGAGTTGGAAGCGCGCGTCGTCGATAAGAAAGACCTTCCCAGCCGTCATGTCACGGAGGGGCCGGAGCGGGCACCGCATCGGTCGTATCTCTATGCCATGGGACTGACTCGCGAGCAAATTCATCAGCCGCTCGTCGGTGTCGCCTCCTGCTGGAACGAGGCCGCGCCCTGTAACATCGCTCTGATGCGCCAAGCGCAGGCGGTGAAGAAAGGCGTCGCTGCCGCCAATGGCACGCCGCGCGAATTCTGCACGATCACCGTCACCGACGGCATCGCCATGGGCCATCAGGGCATGAAGGCCTCGCTGGTGTCGCGCGAAGTGATCGCCGATTCCGTCGAGCTCACCATGCGCGGCCATTGCTATGATGCGCTCGTCGGCCTCGCCGGCTGCGACAAGTCGCTGCCCGGCATGATGATGGCAATGCTGCGCCTCAACGTGCCCTCGGTCTTCATCTACGGTGGCTCGATCCTGCCCGGCAATTTCCGCGGCCAGCAGGTGACGGTGCAGGACCTGTTCGAAGCGGTCGGCAAATATTCCGTCGGCGCGATGTCCGCCGCCGATCTCGACGAACTCGAGACGGTCGCATGCCCGTCCGCTGGCGCGTGCGGGGCACAATTCACCGCCAATACGATGGCCACGGTCTCCGAGGCGATCGGCCTTGCGTTGCCGTATTCGGCCGGCGCGCCGGCGCCTTACGAGATCCGTGACAGCTTCTGCATGACCGCCGGCGAGATGGTGATGGAGCTCTTGGCGCGCAAGATTCGCCCGCGCGATATCGTCACCCGCAAGGCGCTGGAGAATGCCGCCGCCGTGGTCGCCGCATCCGGCGGGTCGACCAATGCCGCCTTGCACCTGCCGGCCATCGCGCATGAAGCCGGGATCGACTTCGACCTCTTTGAGGTGGCCGAGATCTTTCAGCGCACGCCTTACATCGCCGACTTGAAGCCGGGCGGTAAATATGTCGCCAAGGACATGTTCGAAGCCGGCGGCATTCCGCTGCTGATGAAGACCTTGCTCGATCACGGCTATCTGCACGGCGACTGCCTGACTGTCACGGGCCGCACGATCGCCGAGAATCTCGCCGGCGTGAAATGGAACCCGCATCAGGACGTGGTCTATCCGGCCGACAAGCCGCTGAGCCCGACTGGCGGTGTCGTCGGCCTCAAGGGCAATCTGGCGCCGGATGGGGCGATCGTGAAGGTCGCCGGCATGGACAAAGACAAGCTCGTCTTCGAGGGGCCGGCACGCTGCTTCGACAGCGAGGAAGAATGTTTCGATGCGGTCGAGAACCGGCGCTACGAGCCGGGCTGCGTCCTCGTCATCCGCTATGAGGGTCCGCGCGGCGGCCCCGGCATGCGCGAGATGCTGGCAACGACAGCGGCGCTTTACGGCCAGGGCATGGGCAACAAGGTCGCGCTGATCACCGACGGGCGCTTTTCCGGCGCGACGCGCGGCTTCTGCATCGGCCATGTCGGGCCGGAGGCGGCGGTCGGCGGCCCGATCGCGCTCATCCGCGACGGCGACATCATCCGCCTCGACGCGATCAATCACACGATCGAGGTCAAGCTTTCGGACGAAGAACTGGCGGAGCGCAAGAAGGCCTGGAAGCCGCGCACGACGCAATTCGGCTCGGGCGCGATCTGGAAATATGCCCAGCAGGTCGGCCCCGCGCGTTACGGCGCGGTGACGCAGCCGGGTGGGGCAGGCGAGGTTGTGAGCTATGCAGATAGCTAAGCCGCATCGCCTCCTTGTTGGGACTTTCGCGCTCGCCGCGGCGATGGTCGTGTCGCCGCACGTGACGGTGGCTTTCGACGGCACGCCGCAGTCGGCGACGGCCGGCGACAAGATTCCGTTGCAGATTTTCAAGAATCCGGAAGCGGCTTTGCGCGCCGGCCTTGAGGATTTCAAAACCGGGGATTCGCGCTCGGGCCTCCAGGCGCTGAAATATGCTGCGGCCGGCGGCGAGTCGCTTGCCCGCTGGAAGCTCGCCAAAATGTATGCCGATGGCGACGGCGTCCCGCAGGACGACGAAAAGGCCTACGATTATTTCGCGCAGATCGTCGACAATTACGACGAGGACAATTCAAGTCCGCGCGAGCAGGCGGTCGTGTCGAGCGCCTTCGTGGCCGTCGGCGCCTATAGCTTGAACGGCATTCCCAATAGCCGCGTCGCCCCGGATCCGATGCGGGCGCTCGAAATGTTTCAATATGCCGCGACCAATTTCGGCAATGCCGATGCGCAATATGATCTCGCGCGCATGTATCTCGATGGTGTCGGTGTTGCGAAAGATCCGGCTCAGGCTGCGCGCTGGCTGCATCTGGCCGCCGAGAAAAACCATGCCGAGGCGCAGGCGCTGCTCGGCCAATTGCTGTTCACCGGCGAAGGCGTGGCGCGTCAACGCGGCCTCGGGTTGATGTGGCTGACGCTCGCCGAGCAACTCGCCGGGCCGGACAAGAAGAACCAGTGGATCATCGACCTTTATCAAAAGGCCAATGCCGCGGCGAGCGACACCGACAAGCAAATCGCTGCGCTCTATATTGCCGATTACAAGAAGCGCCAGCGCGACTGAGCCGCGCATCTTTCGCAAACTTAAATATCTAATGCCGCTGGGTGATCCCCGCGGCTTTGTTTTTTGCGCGCCGATCAGCCGCTTTGAGCCAGAGGCTTTGCACCGTTAACACAACGGCGAAAGCGCGAACAGAGCGGCGACGAATCACGGATCGGCAAAAATTGGCCTTTTGTTCGGGGCTAGATTTTGCGCGCTCTCCGCGCCAAGCTCACAAGTGCGGCGGGACGTCAGCGCCGACCGCAGCCTCGCACGCCAACCGAATTAAGATTTGTGTTTCGTTTTGAGTCAGGGGTTTCGTTGGCAATGGCCGAAGCCGAAAAGATCGTGATCATATGGATCGAAGGCCATGTGCAGGGCGTCGGCTTCCGCGCCTTCATCGAACGCGAAGCGGACCGTCTCAGCATCAGAGGCTGGGCGCGCAATCGTCAGAACGGCGACGTCGAGGCACTTTTCGCCGGCAGCATACAGGGCGTCGACGCCCTCATCGAAACCTGCCGGCGCGGCCCGCATCATGCGCGTGTCGTCAATCTGATGGTGCGCTTGCCGGAAGCGGATGAACTGCTCGAAGTACCGCATGGCGGTTTCCTTCTGCTTCCGACGATCTGATTCTTAGGTCACGTTCTCGCGGTCGAATCGCTCGCGCGCGGCATCGATCTCGGCCATATGGGTCAGCGCCCATTGGCCAAGCGCCTTCACCGGCTCGCACAGCGAGCAGCCGAGGTCACTCAAGCGGTATTCGACGCGCGGCGGAACGGTCGGAAAGATCGTGCGAATGGCGAGCCCATCGCGCTCGAGGCCGCGCAGGGTCAACGTCAGCATCCGTTGAGAAATGCCGTTGACGCGCCGTTTGATCTCGCTGAAGCGCAGCGGCCCTTCGGCGAGCTGCATGACGATCAACACGCTCCATTTGTCGCCGATGCGGGCGAGCACCCGGCTCACCTTGCGGCAGTCGGCGTGATCGACACGCGGCGCCTCGATGGTCACGTCCATGTTCCTAAAACCCAAAAATGTGCCGTCTTGCGGTTCTTAACAGCAGTACCGTAATTAGTCCAGGTTACAAACAAATACCAAGGTGGACGATGATTCTGCTGCAGATCGATTCGAGCATTACAGGCCCCAATTCGGTGAGCCGGACGCTGACCGCTGCCATTGTCGAGCGGCTGCGCGAAATCAATTCTGGCCTTGAAATTGTCCGACGCGACCTCGCCGCCGCGGCGCCCGACCACGCAACGCCGGCGAATTTTCCCTCGGCGCATCCGATTTCGGCCGCCGCCGGCGACGCAGCGGAATTTGCGCCCGGCCGGGCGGCAAGCGATGCGATCCTCGACGAATTCCTCGCTGCCGACATCGTCGTGATCGGCGCGCCAATGTATAATTTCACGATCCCAAGCCAGCTTAAGGCTTGGATCGACCGCATTCTGGTGCCTGGCAAGACCTTCGCGTACGGTCCCGAAGGCCTCAAAGGTCTCGCCGCCGGCAAGCGCGTCATCATCGCCATTTCACGCGGCAATCTTTACGGGCCGGGGCAGCCGGTGGCTTCCTTCGAACATCTCGAAACCTATCTGCGCTCGGTCTTTGCCTTCATCGGCGTGAGCGATCCGCAGATCATCGTCGCCGAAGGCGTCTCGCTCGGCCCCGATGCGCGCCAGGCCGCGCTCGACAAGGCGCTGGAGCAGACCGCCGCACTGGAAGCCGCCTGAGCTCAACAGGTCGCGCCGAAGATCGCCTCGAAGGCGCGGCGCAGGGCGGCATCGACCTCCGCCATGGTCGCGGTGACGCCGAGATCGGATAGGCTTGTAATGCCGAGATGCGGCGCGGCAATGCCGCAGGGCGTGATCCCGGCATAATGCGCGAGATCCGGCGCGACATTCAGCGAAATGCCGTGGAACGACACCCAGCGCCGCACTCGGATGCCGATGGCGGCGATCTTGTCTTCGGCCGGCTCGCCATTGGGGCCGCTGGGCTTGCCGGGCCGCGCCACCCAGACACCGACGCGGTCCTCGCGCCGCTCGCCTTCGATGTCGAACTCGGCGAGCGTCGCGATGATCCAATCTTCGAGCGCCGCGACGAAGGCGCGCAGGTCCGGCCCGCGGCGGCCGAGATCGAGCATCACATAGGCGATGCGTTGGCCCGGCCCATGATAGGTGATCTGGCCGCCGCGGCCGGTCCGATGCAGCGGAAACGCCAGCTTGTCGTCCGGCATTGGCGGCGCGGAGGTCCCGGCGGTGAAAAGCGGCGGATGTTCGAGCAGCAGCACCTGCTCGGGGGCAGCGCCCGCCGCGATGGCGGCCACGCGCGCGTCCATCATCGCCAGCGCCGCATCATAGGCCGTGACGCCGCCAAGGACGCGCCATTCGGCCGCGCCGGGCGCGGCATTGAGGCTGCGGACGATGTCCTGGCGCTGCATCGGACTGCTCATGCCTTTGGCTCGATAGGCCGAATGTGCGCGGACAGGCGACGAAATCAAGCGTCTCCAAGTCGAGCACGCCTAAGATGCGAATATCGGCCGGCCAGCCTTGTCAGGGCAGGGGGTTTTTGTTAGACGACGCGCCTCCGCGGCCATGGCGGAATTGGTAGACGCGCTAGCTTGAGGTGCTAGTGGGGAGACCCGTGGAGGTTCGAGTCCTCTTGGCCGCACCAGCCGCTTCTTCGCCTTGATTTTGATATGTCTTCGGCGGATCGGGCCGGCTCGCACTGCGACGAGCGATGGGAGCCATCGCCATTATTGTGGCGCCGCATCGGGTCTTGCGGCCGGCGGAATCAGGACGATCAATGCGAGACTGCCAGCGACTGCGAAAATGGCGCCGAAGAGAAAGACGCTTTCCTGGCTGACGTGGTCCCAAAGTTGGCCGGCGATGAGGCTCGCAACGAGCTGCAACAGCCCGACGGTGGTGTTGTACCAGCCGATGCCGCTGGCCCGCAGGTGGTCCGGCACGAAATCGGCGGCAAAGGCCCGGCCGACGGCGCGGAAGGTTCCTTGATAGACGCCGTAGAAGACAAAGAGTCCGGCGATCAGAAGCACCTGTCGCGTTAGGGCGAAGCCGAGATAGGCCAAGCCGAAGACGCCGAAGCTGCCAAGCAGCACGATCTTGCGGCCCCATCGGTCGGAGAGCGAGCCGGCCGGATAGGAGACCAGAGCCGCAACAAGATTGAAGGCCGCATAGATCAGGATCGTCAGCTCAAGCGAGGCGCCGATATCCTGCGTGCGCAAGATCAGAAATGCGTTGGTGGAATTACCAATCCCGAACAGCGCGGTCACCAACAGGTATCGCCAATAGGGATTCGGGAATTGCCGCAGACCGACATCGATTTTGGCCTTGGCCGCTATGGCGAGCGGTCGTTCCGTCACCATCGCCACCATCAGGAACGCCAAGAGACCGGGTATCACCGCGAGATAGAAAATGCCGCGCATGTCGACCTGCAGGGCATAAAGGAGGAGGACGGCGAGGAGCGGACCAAGAAATGCGCCCGCGTTGTCGCCGACACCCTCAAGTCCAAAGGCTCTGCCTCTGTCCTGCTCGTCCACGGACGACGCGATGAGCGCGTCGCGCGGCGCCGAGCGCGTGCCCGCGCCGAACCTGTCCAACAGCCGCGCGCCGAGAACGCCTTGCCAAACCGTCGAAAGTCCGGTCAGCGGTTTCGCAATGGCGGCCAGAAAGTACCCGACCAGCGCAATGCCCTTGCGCCTTTGCAGCTTGTCCGAGATCGCCCCGGAAAAGCCCTGAATAATGTTTTGCGTCGCTTGTGCGGCCCCGTCCACAAGACCGACAATGCTCCCCGTCGCGTGCAAGGTTTGGGTCAGAAACGTCGGGATGACCGGATAGAGCATCTCCGTCGAGATGTCGGCGAAGAGGCTGGCGAGAGCGATCAGAAAGATATTTCTCGAAAGCCCCGCTAAATATCCTCGCTTTGTTGCCGGTGCGGTCATCGCGCCTCCCTTTGTCACAATGCCATGTGGGCGAGAAGCATTCCGCCGGCCGCGCTGAGGATGACGACGACCAGCGGCGGCGTGCGCCAGACGGTGAGAAGTATGAAGCCTGTGAGCGCGATCCCAAAATCGCCTGGGGCTTTGACCGATGTCGTCCAGACGGGATTGTAGAGTGCAGCCCCAAGCAGGCCGACGACAGCTGCGTTGACGCCGCGCATCGCGGCCTGTGCGGCGGGACGGGTCCGGAGGGCATCCCAAAACGGCAGAGATCCGAGCAAGACCAGGATACCGGGGAGAAAGATGCCGATCAGGCCCAGTGCCGCGCCGGGAATCCCGTGCGGCGACACGTTCACGACGCTGCCGAGATAGGCGGCGAAGGTGAAGAGTGGACCCGGCACAGCCTGCGCGGCGCCATAGCCGGCGAGGAAAGAATCGTCACTGATCCAGCCCGGCGTGACGAAAGCCTCGCGCAGCAGCGGCAGAACCACGTGGCCGCCGCCGAACACGAGAGCGCCCGAGCGATAGAAAGCGTCGAAGAGCGCAAAGCCCTGCTGCGCCCCATGACCACGCAGGAGGGGAAGGCCGATAAGCAGGAGAAAGAAAACGGCAAGCGCCGCCAGTCCTGCGCGGCGCGATACGGGCACGGCCACATGTCCGCTCAGGTTTGCCGGAGCAGCCCGGCAGAGCAAAAGGCCCAAGGCCCCGCCCAGCGCGATCGCCGCGATCTGAGCAACGGAGGCGGTGCTGAACAGGATGATCAATGCCGCGACGACAGCGATTGAGGCGCGCTGCCGATCGGGGCAGAGCGTGCGGGCCATGCCCCACACGGCTTGCGCGACAATCGCCACGGCGACGAGCTTCAGCCCGTGCAGAAGGCCGCTCCCGATCGGACCGGCAAGCGCACTTGCGCCATAAGCGAAGCCAACGAGCGCGGCTGCGGACGGGAGCGTGAAGCCGATCCAGGCGGCAAGGCCGCCAAGGTAGCCGGCACGCATCAAGCCGAGCGAGAATCCGACCTGGCTGCTCGCCGGACCGGGCAGGAACTGGCACAATCCGACGAGGTCCGCATAGGAATGTTCATCGAGCCATCGCCGGCGGACCACGAATTCATCGCGGAAGTAGCCGATATGGGCAATCGGGCCGCCGAAGCAGCTCACGCCCAGCCTCAGAAAAATGAACAAAACTTCAAGCGGCGAGCCCGGCCGTCTCTCCACTGTCTTGGCCGGTTGCGCGGCAAAGGTCATTGCGTGTTCCTCGCGCCCGATTGGGTTTTGCGACAAGCCCGATAATGGCGCCGGCGACAAGCTCTACCACGGGACAAGTGCGCATATCTCATTCTCCCGATTGTGCGCCGGTTCGCGCCGGGGAATTTGAGAAGCGATCATCGCAATGATCAAGGCAGGCGGCCGGCGCAGGCTCAATGCGGCGGCAAGGCTTGCGGCTCAGGCAGAGACGCCGGGTGACCGCCCGGATGTTTGCCGCCGTGCGTTTTATGGCCGGCGAGCTGGGGAATGATTTTCGCGAGAATCTCTTCGGTTTCGGACTTCCAGCCGGGCGGCGCCGGACGCAGCGGCGGCTTATCCGGCCCCGGCGCGATGTGGACGATCTTGTAGCCGCGCTGCTTCAGCGCCCGCAGCAGGGCCGGCAGCATTGCCGCGGTCGAGGCGCGGCTGTCGTGCAGAAGCAGGATGCCGCGCTTCGCCCGATCGAGCCGCTTCAGGACGAGGTCGAGTTCGGCTTGCGGCGTCAGCAACAGCCAGTCGGAGGCCCAGAGATCCGACCCGAAGATGCCGATGTTGCGGCTCTCAAGCCAGGTGACGAGCGCCGGCGTATCGGCGAAGCCTGGAAAGCGGAAGAACGTGATCTGTCCGTTGGCGCTGCCGTAGGCGGCCTTTTCGTCGGCAGCGAAGCCGCGGTCGATATCGGCGCGGGCGGCGGCATCGCGCATCAGCCGCAGGGTTTTGCCCGGATGCGAAAACGTATGATTGCCGATCGAATGGCCTCCGGCGATTTCGCGCCGCGCCAGCGCCGGATAGGCTTGCGCGTTGCGGCCGATGAGGAAGAAGGTCGCCTTCACGCATTCCTTGGCGAGGGCATCGAGCACTTTCGGCGTCGTCGTCGGCCAGGGACCGTCGTCGAAGGTCAGGACGACTTCGTGATCGCCAAGCGCCAGGGTGCGCGGATAGGTCTGCAGGCCGACGGCAAAGCCGCCTGCGGTCGAAAGCGCAAGCGTGCGCTCGGTGCCGAGCTTGTCCGGCCCGCAGGTTGGCGCGGCGACGGCGCATGTCGTCCACGTTCCGCTCGCCAGCGCGAGGGCCAGCGCGCCGACGCGCCATTGCCTCACGAAATTGCGCCCCCTGAAATTGCGCCGCATCAAAATAGCCTGCCTTCTCGGAAGGCGCTCGTTATGGACCGCGAAGCGATGAAGCGCGAGTCAAGGATCGGCCTATGGCCGATTTCGATCTTGCCGCCGGGCATCGGACGACCCTGGCGCGAAAAGTTGGATTTCTACCGCCCTCGGGAGCGGATTTTGTCCGTTTAGTGTTCTATTTTTGTTCTCGACCGCCGACGCGGAGCCGATTATCCTATCCCGCAATCCTTTCTGCGGCCCGCGGAGCATTTTCGTGCTTGAGGACACAATTGAAAAACGACTCGACAAACGGCTCCGAGATGGGCCGCTAAACCCAATAGTCGAGCTCGACGAGACGGGGCTTGTCTTCGGCGCGGGGACTGTTCTTGCACCGATGCGGCGCGATGATTACGGCGCGGCGCGACTTGATCTTGATGCAGATGGGGCGCGCGTTTTTGCGCTCCTTGCCGCGGCCTATGGTCGGCCGGTTCGATCTGATGTCCGGACTTATGTAGCAAGCTCACCTTGAGGGTGGGCGATTAAAAGGAGCGGAAATGCAATGATTACGAGTTTTCTTCAAAGAGAACTGGACCGCATTCACAATGCGCTTGGTGACGAGCGGACTAATCCGAAATATTCCGAGCTTTACGCCGCGCAGCAGGCGCTTGCGTGGGCGTTGGAGCCAGCCGGTTTCCGCTCGCCATTTGAGTCAGTTATGGGCACTCAGGAAGCGAAAGAAGATTATCGGGCGAATAATCGTCCGCCCGAGTCTTGAGATATTTTCGGCCGAGGTGAATGGCGACTATAACGTCAACTGTATGACCTTTTACACTGACGTAAAATTCGTAAGTCCTACTCTCGATTTGCGCGATGGCCTGTGCTTCCGTCAGTTTCCAGTGTTGCCCATTATGGACACCGCCAATCGCCTGAATCCGCGTATGTGGATCATGGTGCGTCGGACCTTTGTTTATGCACGTCACTTGATAGCGCGCTGCCATTTTATGTCCTCCCTGCAAGTATTGCCCGGAGAGGCTATAACGGCCAAGCTCAAGAATCCTTCGGATTTCTGCAATGCGCGATGAAAGTCTCGTGAACGGGCTTCTCGCCAAACGCGAAGAATTGCAGCGCGAGAATGCGGAGTTGCGCGAGCGCATGGCGATCTTGGTGAACGACCTTGATGCGCTGGACCGCGTACTGGCGTCCTGCGGCTATCGGGGCGAGCTTATTGGCTCAACCCCACGCCAAGCCCGTATCGTCCTGTTCTACCGGAACGAGCTTCCGGAATATCTGCTGGCGGAGCTTCGCAAGGCCGACAAGCCGCTTTCCAGTCGGGACCTCGCCTGCCGCGTTTGCCAATGCGAGGGCAAAGACGCGGCTGATAGGCGGCTTCTGGCGGACGTTACGCGACGTGTCGGATGCGCCCTACGGAAGATGCGGGCGCAAGGAAGCGTCTCCGGCGAAAGGGACAAGAGCGGGGCGGCAGTTTGGAGCGTTTCGCATTGCAAAGCGTGTTAAAATGTCGCAATAAAGCCACGCTATAGCTCAAAACCCACTTCTTGAGTAATCTATCCAAAATATCATTGGACAATCGCGAACGCATTCGGAGAGATTCCCGATTGGGGGCAGCGATGGCAGATCAGCAAACAAGCATTTCAGTTGAAGCTCATTACATCAAGAGCAACTATTTTAGAGTCATCCATGTTGATGGTGTCTACGGCGGCATAAATGGTTATGGCCTTTTGAACTGCAGTTTCTATAGCGAGCGAGGTGCCTTGCCTCGTAAAACGCTTGTCTCTGGTACGCTAGGCTCGCCACTTCAAGAAACCGTTTTGGAGACCAAGGCCGGAATCGTTCGAGAGATTGAATCAGAGATTGTCATGAGCCTGACTGCGGCCATAGGATTTCATCATTGGCTCGGTAGGCAAATTGAAGACGCAAGAACGGCGATGAACATCAGCGACGAAGTTTGGCAAAAAATGCAGAACCAAAATGGCTGACAACATTCTTCAGGCGTTACCAAGCCCTTCTCAGCAACCCCCTACTCTTCTTCCTCCCGGCGGCTTAAATGCGCCCGCGGGAGGGTATTCCGTCATGGGATTGATACCCACGCCGGTAGAAGACTCTGCCGCTAAGACAGATCGCGTAATCCCTCCGATTTTTCAGTCGCAATTCATTTTTGGCAGCACAACATACAGGCTACCGACTTCGTTGGCTTTCTCCGGCACGCTCGGTGGGGCGACAGTCGAAACAAGTCAGACAAAGGGCGCCGACGATATCAATGCTCATCTCATTAAATTGTCACCGGTCTCGCGATGGAAATATTTGGCGCGCCATGACACGGTAAGTTTTATATTCGTGTGCGGCGCAGTTCTTGCGTTTGTTTTAAGTGTTCTGAGCTACTTCGGCGGCTCCGCTATCGCACAAGTCGCTTTCATTACGTCTGCATTTGCTTCCACTGCGGCAGCGGCGGTTCAACAAACTGAGTTTCAGTATGGGCCTTGGTTCTTGGCTGCGTTTGGCGCGATTCTGGCCTGGAGTTTAGCGATGATAACTTTCTCTCAGGCTCAGCAAAAACTTGAAATTGCGAGAGACACACTAAAGTTAGTGACGGGGCTTTTGGTCGGATTTTTTAGCGGCAAAGTTAAGTAATTCGTCAGCGCTGCCAGTAACCTTTCCACTCACGCGATACCGGATGCGCCAACGCTAAATCAGCAGTCATCAAATATTGCTCGCCATTGCTGATGCGGCGGTTGTTTTCTCGCCAAGCCATTTCTGAAGCGTAGGCCGCGAGATAGCGCCCGCTGATATGATGATGAATGCCAAACTCCGCGCGGCGAAGACGCGAGAAAAAGCTTTCGGCCTGATTGGTGCAAGCTTCGTCGGTCGAATACGCTTCTTGATGATTGATCGGCGCGCCTCCGAGCATTGGCGGGATGGCGACAAGGCGCTCGCCAATATTCGCCTTGCCTTCGCGCGGCTGCCGCGTCTTGACGATCGCGCGAGCCTCTACCGGCTGCTGTGCGCCGAAGATCTGCTCGAACAAGGCGTGCCGCCGCGCCTTCTGCTGCGCGCCATGGGCTTTGAGTCCGAAGAGTCCGGCCTTGTCAAATATGATCCCGATCAGTCGCGTATCCCGGCGGGGAGCGGGCGCCCCAGCGGCCAATGGACATCGGGCGATGCGGGCACGGGCGCTTCCGAACCTGTCGCCGTTTCGCGGCCTCCGAATTTCAAACCTACTATCGGTCCGCGGCCAGAGCCAATCGCCACGCCGGCCGCTGCGGGTTTTGCCAGCGCCGCGGCCGAGCTCGGCACGCTCGCCGAGGGACTGTTCGCGAAGCCGGACAACCTACGGTTTCTGGCGGGGCTTGCGCGTCTCGCAAGCCTTGTCGCAGAGGCAGCGCCAGCAGTCGCGGCTGCAACGCCAGTAGCCGCAGCCGCAACGGTATTAGGGACAATCTTCGTCCCTGTTCAGGACAATCCCCTTATCGAAGGGTCGATTCCGGGCGATACCGGCCTGCGCTATTCGCTCGACAATGATGAAGGCGTGTTGCGTTTCCTTGATGCGCATAGCGGCGCAGAGGTTGCTGCCGCGCGGCGCGGCCGCGATGGAATTTTCTTCGAGACCGAGACGGGCATTCCCGTCGCCCGCATGGTCGGCGGAAGCGTTGTCTTCGATCCTGCTGTGTTGGCGAACGAGGCGGAGGATTCGCGCGCCCAAAGCGGTGCGAAGACGAGTGCGGATACAAGCAGCAACACACCGCAGCTTTGCCCCGACCCTGGTCCCGATGTGCCGCATGGCGCTTCGCCGCGGTCCATTGCCTATCAGGCGCATGTCAGCGCCGTGAACAATCCGCAGCGTCCGCTGCCGCCCGGCCTTGCGGTCAGCTTGATTGACCTGAAGACTGGAAAACGCGTCGTCTTCGATGATTGCCGCGAGAGCGATGGCGTGATGATCGAGGCCAAAGGCCCTGGTTTTGCGCGCCTGTTGCGATACGCTTATTTTTCCCAGGAGATTTTACCCGATCGGTGGCGAAATCAGGCAGCGCGTCAAGTCAGCGCCGCTGGCGCGCGCAAGATCGAATGGTTTTTCGCAGAACCGGAGGCTGCACAATGGGCGGGAAAATGGTTCAAGGAAAACGAAAATCTTAGAAGAATTCGCGTTCGCTTCCTCGCACCGGAAGAGCCGTGAATATGGAATTTGTTTTTGGACACTATTATTTCATCCGTGCTTCCTGGGGCGCGCGCCCTGAGACGCCGGAGGCGCTTGCTGCGCGTTTTCTCAAGAACATCGATCTCTTGAGCGCGATCGATCCGCTTCTGGCGCTGTGGCTCAGCGGCGTTAACGGTCCGAAAAAGCTCGAGGCGATCCGCGATCGTTATGCTCAGATTGTCGCCGCGCGGATTTCAAAAGATGATTGGGGCGAACCCGAGCCCATCTACGGTTATTCTTTTGGCGCAATCACGGGCGGTCATCCGTGTCCCTTGTCCTATGCGCTAAGAATCCACGCGGGCGGTTATATTGAAGGAGATGATTTTCAGAACGCTGCCGAATTCGCCACGAATTCGACCTGCATCCCAGATCCCGCCGCGATCAGCTATCGCATCTTCCAGGCGGCTCTTCTCGCGATAGTCGAAGCGTGGCAACCGACCGATTGTTTCGCGCGACCGACCGGATTGATCGATCTTTCACCCGATACCGGTGATCATTTCCGAGAAGCCTGGATGCAATATTTGAGTGCGCCGCTCGCTGCGCGTATCACGCCGCCGCAAACGGCTGTGATCGACCGCTTTCCAGATGGCAGCCTCTTGATGTCCGCAACAACCGACACCTTCGATATAGCAAATCCTGCGCATCTAGCGGTCGCGCGCGACATCGGCGCGGCCATGGCGCCGCTCAACGAACTGCCATGGCCATCGGGACACAAAGCAGATTAAGCGAGACCTCGCGTTAACCCAGCCCTGGAGTCCTGATGGCCGACATTAGCTTTTTCATCAATGCCAGTTGGGAAGAACGAGCGGAGACGCCTGACGAACTGGCTGTACGTTTCCTGGGCATGGTCGATGCCCTGAAGAAGGTCGATCCCGCATTCGACCTCTGGACATGCGGCGCCCGCGGGCCCAGAAAATTCGAAACGGTCCGCGACCGCTATGCAAGCGAAATCGCTGCGGGCGTGACCAGAGATGATTGGGGCGAGGCCATGCCGTTCGACGGCTATTGGTTCGGCGCGATGACCCGAGGAGTGCCCGAGGATCGTTCGTTCGCTGTACGAATTCGTGCCGGTTCGACGGTCGAGCGCCCCTTCGTCAATTTCATGACGTTCACGACGAGCTCTATGACGAATCCCGATATGAACTTCATCAGCTATCGGCTCTTTCGTGCAATTTTGGCTGTTATCGTCGATGCATGGGAGCCGGTCCGAGTTGCTGCGTATTCTTATGCGCTCATTGAAATCAACGGAGACTCCTATTTTACCGATCCCTGGATTCAATATCTCTGCCCCTGGCTCGCGCGGCTGATCACGCCGCCTTCAAGCGCACGGGTCGAGCACTTGCCAGATGGTGGCCTTGTGATGTCCGCGACGAATGAGACTTTCGATGTTGCAAATCCGGGGCATCTCGCCGCAGCGCGCGCGATCGGCGCGGCCATGGCGCCGCTTAACGAGCTTCCATGGCCGTCGGGCCGAAAAGCTGATTGAACAAGGCCGCCCGACGTTCGCGCCGGGCAAAGGGGCGCGGACCTCTTACGCCGGATTTTCGAGCGAGAACGTCTCCGAGGTCTCGTCATAGGCGAAGATTTCGCCGTAGCGGCCCCAGGTGATGATGCTCTTCAATGTCCGCTCGGCATAGTCCTCGGACAAATAGTCCTCGAGTTCCTCGAGGAAGCGCGCCGCCCGCGCCCAATGCGTCGGACGCTCGTCGAGCACGTTGCGGATGCGCGCCGCGAGCGGCACATAAGCGAGCAGATGATCGCCGAACAGTTTCTTGCGCGCATCGACATCCATTTCGGCGAAGCGCATGCCCGCCGGCGTCAGCTTGATGTCGCCTTCGGCGAATTCGGCGAAGCGCAGAAGCTGCAAGGTTTCGCCGACCGGGAAAAGATCATCGATCGCCATCTGCAAGGAGTCGGCCAGCGGCGGCAGGTCGGCATGGCCGTTGTAGGGCGGCGCGGCGAGCGTTTCCATGAGACCGGCCATCGTATTGGTCGAGACTTCCGGCAGTGCCATGCCAAGGCCGAGGCCGGGGAACGTGCCTTCCCGGCCGGGCGCCGCGGGGGCCTGCCGGCGCGTCATGAGCGCATAGATCCGATCGACCAATTGGCGAAATTCCGGCGCCAGGCGATTGCGCGGATAGGGCAGGGTGACGTGGATTTCCTCGGCAATGCGGCCGGGGTTCGACGACAGAACGAGAATGCGATTGCACATCAGCACCGCCTCCTCGATGTTATGCGTCACCATCAGGATCGACTTGATCGGGATCCGGCCTTCGACCCAGAGATCAAGCAGGTCGGTGCGCAGCGTTTCCGCCGTCAGCACGTCGAGCGCCGAGAAGGGCTCGTCCATCAAAAGGATCGTCGGATCGACGACCAGCGCGCGGGCAAAGCCGACGCGCTGGCGCATGCCGCCCGAAAGCTCTTTCGGAAAAGCCGATTCGAAACCGTCGAGGCCGATGACGTCGATCGCCTTCAGCGCGCGCGGACGCGCCTCGGCCTCGGGCACTTTCTTGGCGCGCAGGCCGAGTTCCACATTGGCGAGCACAGAGAGCCAGGGAAACAGCGCCGCGCTCTGGAAGACCATCGAGATCGAGTCATAGGGCCCCGTCACTGCTTCCTCGCGGAACAGGACTTCGCCCTCCGTCGGCTTGGCCAGCCCCGAAATGATGCGCAAAAGCGATGACTTGCCGGAGCCGGAGCGGCCAAGAAGGCCGACGATTTCGCCTTCGGTCAGGCGCAGCGAGACATTGTCGAGAACCTGCGCCCCAGCCTCGCCGGAGCCGGTGCGATAGCTCTGGCTGACGTTCTTGACCTCGAGAATGGGCTTCGTCCGCGTGTCGAGCATCGGGGCCTCACGTAAGCTGCAGGCGGCGTTCTGCGAACCGCGCCAGCGGCCGCCAGAATGTGCGGTTCAGGAGGATGACGAAAATCGACATCATCGCGACGCCGAGCACAATGCGCGGGTAATCGCCGGCCTCCGTCGCTTTGGCAATATAAGAGCCGATGCCGTGCGCCGTCACCGTGTCCTTACCCCATTTGACATATTCGGCGACGATCGCGGCGTTCCACGAGCCGCCCGAGGCCGTCAGGGCGCCGGTAACATAATAGGGGAAGACGGCGGGCAACATGACCTTCGTCCACCAGTCCCAGCCGCGGACGTGGAAGGTTGCTGCCGCCTCGCGCAGATCATTGGGGAATGTGCTGGCACCGCCGATGACATTGAACAGAATGTACCATTGCGTGCCGAAGATGATGAGAAAGCTCAGCCAGATATCGGGATTGAGCGCCCACCGCACGATCAGCACAACCGCAATCGGAAACAGAACATTGGCCGGGAAGGCGGCAAGGAATTGCGTCAAGGGTTGGACGCGCTCGGCAAGCCGCGGGTTGAGGCCGACGAGAATGCCGACCGGCACCCAGACGAGCGAGGCGAGCAGGATCAGCGCCAGCACGCGCAGCAGCGTCAGGAAGGTCAGCCCTAGCGCCTGCTCGATGTCGCCGAACGTCAGGCTTTTCACCACGAAATGCGAGAGAAGCCAGAGCGCGTAGATACCGATCGTGCCGCCAATCATCACCGCGACGAGGTCGAGCACCCGCTCTTTCCATTCATTCGCCGCGGGGCTGAGATTGGCGTGGATCGGCAGATCGAGCCGCCAGAGCGCGACGTTCTGGAAAAGCCGTGCCGGCACGCCGGTGACGGCGCGCAGCCATTTGGTACGGCGGAAAAGCAGGATCACCCAGGACCGTTCCTCCTCTTGCGAGGCTGAAAGTTCGAAGCGGAACCGCGAGCCGAAGGCAACCAGCGGACGGAACAGCAATTGATCATAGGCGATGATGACGACGAGCATCATGACGATCGCGGCAATGACAGCATCGATGCGCTTCTGGTCGATGGCCATGGCAAGATAAGAACCGACGCCGGGCAGGCTGACTGTCGTATTGCCGACCGAGATCGCTTCCGACGCGACGACGAAGAACCAGCCGCCCGACATCGAGACCATCATGTTCCAGATGAGGCCGGGCATCGCATAAGGCGTCTCGAGCTGCCAGAATTTTTGCCAGGGCGAGAGCAGAAAGCTGTCTGCGACTTCGTCCAGTTCCTTCGGCACGGTGTGCAGCGACTGGTAGAACGAGAACGCCATGTTCCAGGCCTGGCTGGTAAAGATCGCGAAGATCGCCGCGCATTCGGCGCCGAGCGTCGAGCCGGGAAACAGCCCCAAGAAGAAGGTCACCGTAAATGACAGGAACCCGAGGATCGGCACCGATTGCAGCACATCGAGCATCGGAATGAGAAATTTTTCCGCGCGCCGGCTCTTTGCCGCCCAGGTTGCATAGATGAACGTGAAGACGAGCGAGGCGATCATCGCTGCGAACATCCGCAGCGTCGTGCGCAAGGCGTAATAGGGAAGGTTGGAATAATCGAGCGAAATGGCCGTCGCTTGCGGCGCATGCAGCGGCAGCGTCATGCCGCGCGAGCCGTGGACAATCGCAACGAAGGCGCCAAAAATGAGCGCAAAAGCGATCAGGTCGAAAATATTCGGCAGCGCACTGCGGCCGCGCGCGGCAAGAGCAACAAATCGCGACATGGAGACTTAGGCTGGAGGGCGTCTAGCGTTCTCTTGTCACCAAGCCACACGACATTCAAGTGACGCCGGGCGACTTTTGATTGGGACGCGCAAGGTGTGGCTTTTGGGAGCGCCTAGCCTCGCTTCAGCCATAAAGGAATAGGCTACTTCAGCGGCTGGTCTTGGTCACCCTATGCGTCGATTCGGCATCTTTCTCGGCCTTTTCCTTGCCCTGACGCTGGCCGGCGCCGCGGCTGCGGAGGCAGCCGAAGTGCGCCTCGCGCTCGTCATCGGCGAAGCCCGTTACAAGGTCGCGCCGCTGGCGACGCCGGTGAACGATGCGGGCCTTATTGCCGCGACCCTCAAAGAGGCGGGCTTTGCGGTGACGGAAGGCGCCGATCTCGACGGGGTCGATCTGCGTAAAGCTTTACACGATTTCGCCGCCAAGGCGGAGCAGGCGGGCCCCGATGCCGTCGTCTTCATCTACCTTGCCGGCCGCGGGATGCAGTTCGCCGGGCAAAATTATTTCGTACCGATCGATGCGCGGGTCGAGCGTGAGGCCGATGTGCCGATCGCCGCGGTGCGGCTTGCCGACACGTTCGACCGGCTCGCCGCGGCGCCGGCGAAAGCGCGCATTTTCGTCCTCGACGGCGCGCGGATCCTGCATTTCGCGACCGAAGGCGCGCCTTTTGCCAGTGGCTTCGGGCTTGAGACCGCCGGGCCGAATACCGTCTATGCCTTCAATGAGGCGCCGGGCGCCGTTTCGCCGGACGAGCCAGGCCCCTATGGTATCTATGCCCAGGCGCTGGTCGAAATGCTGCGCCAGGGCTTCGCGCTTCCGCAGGCCTTCACTGCGGCGCGGTTGCGCGCCAACGACCTCAGCGACGGCATCATCGTGCCTTGGGATGCGGCGCAGCTTGCCGCGCCCGTGGTGCTTTTCGCGCGCAACACGGCCGCGCCGCCGTTGCCGCGGCTCGACGAGACCGCGTCCATCCGCAGCCTGCCCGCGGCCAAGGCCTATCTCGCCGCGATCGAAGCCGATACGCTCGCAGCCTATGCGGATTTTTGTTCGGCATTCGCGAACGATCCGCTGGCCTTGCGGGTGCGCGCGCTGGCTGCCGCCCGGCGCGAGGCGTTGACCTGGCAAGAAGCGCTTGCAGCCGGCACGCCGCAGGCCATTTGGACCTATATGCGGCGCTATCCGCGCGGGCCGCATTTTCCGGATGCGCGCCGGCGGCTCGCCGGGCTCGCCGCACCGCTCGAACCGCCGCCGCGTTTCGATCCCTACGATTTCAAGGGCCTGCCGGCGCCGAGCGAAGCCGAGCTCGACAACCTCGACCAGCCGGTCTTGACCTTCGACGATCCGGCATTTCCGCCGCCGCCTTCGGTCGCAGGCCTCCTGCCGGAACGGCCGGTCGAATTCGAACACCTGCTGCCGCCGAGCCCCGGCGGGGCGGGCCTCCTGCCCAATCCGGCGCCGCTGACTCTTTCGCTGTCAAAGCCTGTGCTGCCACCCGCGGCGGTCAGCGCGGCGCCCGCGGCTGCGGCCCAGCCGCCGCTAGAGCCAGTGACGCCGCCCAAAGTCATCGGCGTGCCGCCCTTGCCGCAGCCGGCGGTTACACCGCCGCTACAACAAAAGACTGCAGCCCCGTTGCCGCCGAAACGTCCGAACAAAGCGGAAGCTGCGCCAAAACATCAAAAGCCCAAGAAGAGCCCGCCGCATCCGAAACACGGCGCGCAAGCCAAGCCGCGCGCGAAACATGGCCACGCGCATCCGGCGCCGGCAAAAGCCAAGCCGCACAAGAAGAAGCATCGCTCATAAGGCGGCCTTAAACTCAGTTAGAAACACGGTCGACGAAGAAGACCAGCCAGAGGGCCGGGCAAAGAAAAGCGCCGAACGGCAATCTCACCTTTTCGAGGGCTTCGCCGCGACGCAGGAAGCCGACCGCGATAAGCGCCGCCGCGGAAGCGAGGCCGAAGCAATAGGGGATTGCGGCCAAAGGCAGCCAGGCCCCGACGGCGGCAGCGAGCTTGACGTCGCCAAAACCAAGGCCTTCGCGGCCGCGCAACCGCAAATGTGCGATGCGCAGGCAGATAAAAAACAACCCAACTCCGGCAGCGCGCAGAGTCGCGGCTTCGAGGCTCGACCAACGATCTGCGTCCGTCAGAAGCGGTGCGGCGATTCCGCCGGCTGTCGCGCCATAGGTGACAAGATCGGGCAAGAAGAAGGTGCGTGCATCGACGTCCGCGCCGGCAATCATCAAAAGCCCCAGCACCGAGGACAATAAGCCGGAGCGCCACGGCAGGAAGGCAAAAGAAGCGAGCGCCACGGCGCTTGTTCCCACGAGAAGCACCGCCCAATTCGGCGTGAGATCAACCGAGCATGGCGCTTCGTCGTCCGTTGAAGCCGCGGCAGTCTCGTCATTTGACGACAAGATAGCTCGGCCCCTTCCTCACGCCGATGCCGCTGACGATCGTCGGCGCGGTATGCATCGTGCTTAAACCGGCGCGGAATTCCTCTGCCACGTCTTCCGCGTCATAACCGCTGCGGATGATGCGCGGCTTGACGAAAACGATGATCTCGGTCCGGTCCTTGGTGTCGTTCGTCGTGCTGAACAAATCGCCAAGGCCGCGGATCTGCTGCAGGATCGGGATGCCGGATTGGCTTTTGTTGTCGTCCTCGCTCATCAGACCGCCGAGCAGGACGGTCTGTCCGCTCGCCACGCCGACCGATGTGTGAATGCGTCGCTGCGAGATGGTCGGGTTGAGATTGGTCGTCCCGTTCGGCGGAATGCCGCCAACGACGTTCGAGACTTCCTGCTCGATTTCGAGTTCGACCGATCCGTTGGCGTGGATATGCGGCCACACTTTCAGGATGATGCCGATGTCCTGCATGGTCACGGTATTGACCACCGTATTCGAGGTCGAAAGTACGGTCGCCGAACCGGTCGAGATCGGAACCGAATCGCCAACCTGCAGGAACGCCGGCTGATTGTTCGAGACGACGAGCGACGGCGAAGACAAAACCTTCACCGTCGTCAAAGACGAGAGAGCGCTGAGTATGACCTTGGGCGCGGCCTGGGAACCGATCAGCACGTTCAGACCCGGTATCGCCGGATTGATCAGCGTCGATGCGGCCGAAGTGCTCAACGAAATCGCGCCGTGATTGACGCCGGCGCCGACGTCGGAGCTGCCGAAATAATATTGCACGCCATATTGCAAGGCGTCGTTGAGCGTCACCTCGGCAATGGTCGCCTCGATAGCGACCTGCAATTGCGGCCGGTCGAGCGAACGGATGGAGCGCTCGATCGCCTGATAATCATCTTGGTTGGAATAGATGATGATTGAATTGTCGCTCGTGTCGGGGACGATGCGAACATTCTGGAACACGCCCTTGGGCAGATCGCCGCTCGGCTCGATCGTCGGTCCGCCGGCTTTTTTGTTGGTGGAGAAGCTGTCGAAGGACGCGGCTTCGCTCACATTGCTGTCATTCGCGACAAGGCCGCCGCCAGCCTGCGTCGCCGCCGCCGAATTGCTGCTCAGCGCCCCAAATGCCGAATTGTTCTGGCTGCCGCCGGCGGCGGCATCCATATGCGCGAGTGCAGGATTGGTTCCCGGCGCCAATTGTTCAGCCGCCGTTTCATGCGGCGCGCCGCCCTGGCTGACAAAGATCGCATTCAATATTTTCGCAATCGTCTCGGCATTTCCATATTGCAGATGATAGACGCGCGCCGTCGTGCCGCCCATATCGTCGCGGTCGAGCCGCGCGATCCAGACTGCCGCCTGTCGGAGATAGCTGCGGTCACGCGTCACGGCCATGATCGCATTCATGCGATTGATCGGCTGAAAGCTGATCATTCCGCGGCCCTCGCCGCCGTCGGTCGTCTGGAAGACGCGCTGCAACTCCTGAATCATGGTGTCGGGCGAGGCGGAGCTCAACGGGAAAATGCCGACCGATTGATTGCGCATCCAGGTGACGTCAAAGCTCGAAATCATATCGAGGACGTTTTGCCGCTCGCTCGCCGTGCCCTGGACCATCAGCAGGTTGCGGCTCGGGTCGGCCCGCACCGCGCCGGGCCGTGTCAGAAAATTCTCGGCTGCCTGGGCGACCGTTTCCGCCGATGTATAACGCAATGGTACGATCGTGACGCCGAATCCGGACTCTGGGCTCGGCGAGCCGATCGCGCCGGCGCCGCTGGCGTCCGATAACGGCACGATCTTGACGAAATTGTCCTGCCGCACGACGGCGGCGTTTGACATTCGCATCGCTTCTTCGAAGGCAGCCATGAGATCTTTGCGCGGAATGGGGTTCGAGGAGGCGAGCGTGATGCTGCCTTGAACGCGCGGATCGATGATGACATTTAGGCCGAGTGTATCGCTCAGGACGCTTTTGGCGACGGCCCTGATATCGGCATTGTCGAAATTGACGACAACGCCATCGCCTTCCGCCGTCACGCCGGCTTCGGCCGGCGAGGCCTCGCCCTGAGGTCCGCCGGAAGCCGGGGCGGCGGCGCTATTGCTTTCGGTTGCATTTTGCGGCGCGGGCGTGCCCCCAAGGCCGGGAAAGAGCCAAGGCCGGCCGGCGGCGTGGCCGCCGCTCGACCCGCCGCCGGCATCGACCGGATAGCGCGCCGAAAAATCGGCGGTGCGAACGGGATCGACAGCATCATGCGGGCCGACGTTGCCCATTTCAAAGCGCGAGGCGCATCCGGCAACGGAAACGACGAGGGCGGATATGATGCCGGCAACGACGATACGCTGACGCAGACGTTCGAACGCCATCCGATGCACACCCACACTCCAACGCAGGCACGATCGGCCTGTCGGCCAATTCGCATCTCGCGCGCCGCGAACACTTTGAAGATGATGCCCGGACCGCCCCTTCATGGCGGCTATGCCATGCTCAAATGACAGTTTGGCGACATCATTGAGATTGCATCGTCATTCGCATGTCGCGGCGATGCGATGCGCGCACGACGCGAAGCGATCGATGTCCCGCGCGCCGAAATGTATCATCGCGCTGTAATCAAGCTGACATGTCGCGCAAATAGATGCTCACGTTTATGCACTCGCAGCGATGCGAGGCGCGATGCCGGGCTCGGTTTCGCAGCGTGTCAGGTTTTATTGTGTTGCACAGCGACTTCATCGACCATCTTGCCCGCCGCGGCGTTCTGCGCGATCCGCAAGTCTTGGAAAATGGCCGCAGCGCCCGCCGTCCCGGCATGAGCGGCGAGTTTGACTGGGCAAGCCTCACCAAGCTGACGGCGCCGGCCTTTGCCGATGAATTGGCGGCCTTTTATGCCTGCCGCCGGATTCAGCGAGGCGATCTGGTCGGCGACCGATTTGCCGGCGGCGACCTCTCGCCACGCTTTCTGAAAGAGGGTCGGCTTTTCCCTTATATCGACCCGCATGGCGAATTGACGCTCGCGATTGCCGCGCCGATCGATACGGAAATGCTGCAGGCCGTCGAGACCGCGCTCGGCACCAAACTGGCGCTTGCCGTTACGACCGGCGACGATCTCGATGCAGCCCTCGCATTAACGCAGGGTGCCGCCGCCGCGGATCGCGTCGATCTCACGTCCGATACCGCCGCGCCGACGTCCGATGATCTCGACGATCTGCGCGATCTGGCGCGCGGCGCGCCGGTTGTGCGCGCCCTGGACGATCTGCTGCGCTTGGCGGTCGAGCAACGGGCGACGGATTTGCACATCGAGCCGTTTGCCGCGGCTTTGCAGGTGCGGCTGCGCATTGACGGGCTTTTGAAGCCGGTGCCGCCGCCGCCGACAAGCATGGCGAAGGGGCTTCTGTCGCGGCTTAAGATTATGGCGGGGCTGAACATCACCGAGCGCCGCATCCCCCAGGATGGGCGCACCCGCATCATGGTCGGGGGTGCCGAAATCGATTTGCGTATCGCGACCATGCCGACCGCGCATGGCGAAAGCGCCGTGGTGCGCCTGCTGCGCAAGGGCGCCGGGCTCGTTTCGCTCAACCAGATCGGACTTCTGCCGCGCGACGATCGGACATTGCGGGGCGCGCTCAAACTGCCGTTCGGCATGCTTATCGTCACCGGGCCGACCGGCTCCGGCAAGACCACGACGTTGGCCGCCTCCCTCGCTGAGCTCAACGAGTCCAGCCGCAAGATTTTGACTGTCGAAGATCCGGTGGAATATCAGATCTCCGGCGTCAATCAGACACAAGTGCATCCGGCAATCGGCTTGACCTTCGCGGCAGCGCTGCGATCCTTTTTGCGCCAGGACCCCGACGTGATCATGGTCGGCGAAATGCGCGATGCCGAGACCGCGCATATGGGCGTCCACGCGGCGCTGACCGGCCATCTCGTTCTTACGACGCTGCACACAAACACCGCCGCCGGCGCCGTCACGCGACTGATCGATATGGGCATCGAGAGCTTTTTGCTCGCATCCTGCGTCAAGGTGATCGTCGGGCAGCGCCTCGTGCGGATCCTTTGCGAAGATTGCAAGCGGCCGCATGCGTTGAGCGCCGAGGATATGGCGCAAGACGAGCGTTATGAAACGCTCGGCTTCCGCGCAGGCGATGTCGTGCATCAGCCGAAAGGCTGCGAATGGTGCAGCTATAGCGGCTACCGCGGCCGTAAAGGCGTCTTTGAAGTGCTCGAGATCTCGCCGGCGGTGCGCCACGCGATCGGGCCGAAGATCGACGCCGCCGATCTCGAAGCGATCGCGCGCGGCGAAGGCATGACGACCATGGCCGAAGACGGTATCGCAAAATGCCGCGCTGGCCAGACGACGATCGATGAAGTGTTCCGCGTGACGATGAGCCTGTGAATATGCCGCAGTTTCGCTATCGCGCGATCACATCGGCGGGACAAATCGTCGTCGGAGAACTTGACGCGCCGTCGCGCGCCGAGGTCGTGCATCGCATCGAGCATTTGGGCCATTTGGTCATCGAGGCCGAGGCCGCGACAGGCGCCGGATTCTCCGTGAAAGACCTTACCGGCTCGCGAAAGAAGCCGCGGCCGCGCGATGTCACGCTGTTCCTGCGTCAGCTCGGGCTCCTCGTCGCTGCCGGTCTGACCCTCGAAGCGGCATTGCAGACGCTGGCCGAGGACGCCAACAAGGCCGTAGCCTGGTTTGCCGAGAGCCTGCGGTCGTCGATCGGCTCCGGCGAGGGCTTTGCCGAGGCGCTCGAGCGTCATCCAAATATCATCACTCCGGCTTATGTGGCGACGGTGCGGGCCGGTGAAGCATCGGGAAAGCTTGAAGCGGTGCTGCTGGCTATCGTCGAAGATCGGACCCGAAGCGAATTGTTCGTCGACCGGCTCAATTCGGCGATCGCCTATCCGCTGTTTCTCATCGCCGCTGCCGTGCTCATCCTTTTCTTCTTTCTGCTGTTCGTCGTGCCGCAGTTCGGACCCGTCTTCAGCGATCTTGGCAACCGCCTCAATGGCGGCGCGGCCTTCGTCATCACGGCGTCGGCCTGGTTGCGCGCCAATCTCGGCGCCTTTCTGGGCGGCTGCCTTGCAGCGGCGTTGTTGGCCTGGTTTGCGCTCGGGCGCCGTGCTGCCCGCGCGCGCGTTCTCGCCGCTTTGGCTGTCGTGCCGGGGATTTCCGGAACGATGAGCGATCAGCGCACGGCGCGCATTGTCGGCACGCTCGCCTTGCTGATCGAAAACGGCGTCGGCTTGCCGACGACACTGAAGATTCTCCGCGGCGTTATCCGCGAGCCGCGCTATGTGGCGGCGCTCGACCAGGTGCATGAACAGGTCCGCAATGGCCGCCGCTTCTCCGACGCTTTGTCACAATCCGATCTCTTGCCGCCGCTGGCGACGCGCATGCTGCGGGTCGGCGACGAGACCGGCGATCTCGCCTCGATCGCGCGCCATGCGGCGCAATTCTACGAACACAAGCTCGGCATCGGCCTCAACAGGCTCATGGGCCTGATCGGACCGGCGACGATCATCGTCGTAAGTCTTCTCATCGGCGCCCTGATCGTCTCGATCATGAGCGCTCTCCTCAGCATTACGGACCTCGCGACATGATGATCAGTCTTTCTCGATGCGCTGCTCCTTCGAAGGGCAAAATCCTGCGCCGTGCGAGCGCAGGCTTCACCTTAATCGAAATGCTGGTGGTGCTGACGATCATCAGCCTCATCATCGGCCTGGTCGGGCCGCGCGTCCTCGGCTACCTCGCTGAATCGCGGGTGAAGACGGCGAAGCTGCAGATCGAGAACTTCAATTCGGCGCTCGACCTGTTCTACATGGATGCCGGCCGCTATCCGAGCGATAGCGAGGGGCTCACGGTGCTCGTCGCGCGGCCGTCCAACGCCGATATTTGGAACGGCCCTTATATCAAGGACGGCCGCATCCCGCTCGACCCCTGGGGTCATCCTTACCAATATCACACGCTCAGCGATCATCTGCCGCCGTATGAGATTATCTCGCTCGGCCCCGATGGTCACGGCGCCGGCATGATCAAATCGGTCAGCGAGCAGAATGCGTCAGAGTGAGGCGAGCGCCGGATTCACGCTGATCGAGATGACGGTGGTGATGGCGATCATTGCACTCGTCGCCTCGCTCGTTGTCGCCGCTATCCCGGGAACGGGGCGCAGCCGATTGAAAGCAGTCGTCATGGAAACCGAAGCACTACTGCGCCAGGAGCGCCTTGCCGCCATCCTGACGCGCAGCGACCGCAGTGTCGTTCTCGACAGCGCAAACCGAAGGTTAATTGGCGACAACGGCAACACCGTCGCAATTCCGCGCGATGTCGCGATCGATGTTCTTGGCGCGGCCGCAACGCTCTATGGGCATGTATTGGTGGTTGCTTTCCATCCGGATGGCGGATCGTCGGGTGCGGTGCTTCGATTGTCGCGGCAAGGGGCCGGGTATGATGTTCGTGTCAATTGGTATTCTGGGAAGGTCTCCCTTGACGCGGAATGATGCTTCGCGCCGTAAGGCGGGGTTTACTCTTATCGAAACGCTTGTCGCCCTGTCGCTGCTGCTCGCCTTCGTGACAGCTGTCAGCCCGCTCCTGTTTCAAGCGCGTCATATACTCACACAAAGCGGCGACGATATCGGCGCGCAAGTCCTGCTGCGCAGTCTATTGGCCGAACCGTTCGATCGCCAGAAGCCGGAGCCCGGCGTGCATGCGGGAGAGCGCGGTGCGCTGGCCTGGAGCGTCGACGTCGAGCCCTATGGGACGCCGCATGCGCTGCCTTCCGAAACTCTAAAACAGCGCGAGCCTGCCTGGGCGCTTTTCAAGGTCACGGCCAGCGTCTCTCTCGGCAACGGCCGCACGATGGCCGCAGAAACTTTGCGCCTTGGCCGTGTCGAATAGAATGAGCAAGGTCAAGACCCGTCGTGCCGGATTCAGCCTGGTCGAGACGCTTGCGGCGCTCGCCGTCGCCTCGACGATCATGCTTGCCCTCGCCGGGCTCGTGCATCAAAGCGTGTTTTTCTTCGATCACGGAATGCGCACGGTCGATCAGACGGACGCTCTCGCGCGCGGCATCGACGCTTTGGCGGGCGATTTCGCGGCCGCGCGCTTTGTGACGGAAAAGCTCGGGCAGGGCCGCCGCGCCGCTTTCGCCGGGACGCCAACGGACATCCTCTTCATCAGCGGCGGGGGGCGGGCGGCGCGGTCTCCCGGCGGTGAAGTGGTGAGGCTGACGGTCGAAAATGGCGAGGGCGGGTCGACTGAACTCGTCCGGCGGCGCGCGGCCTGGCCGGGGCCCCGGCTGCGCTTGGCCGAGGCGAGCCCGCAAGACCCGGTCGTTCTGCTTAAGGGAACGCTCGCAATTTCCTTCAGCTTCTCGCAGCGCATGCCGGATGGACGGCTCGCTTGGGTTACACATTGGAACGGCGAAACCGGGCTGCCGCATTCGGTGCGGCTCAATCTCCGTGACGCGGAATCGGGCGCTGATCTGACGGCGCCGCCGGAATTTCCGCTCTATGCCGATGCGCCGGCCAATTGCGCCACCGCCGCGGCGAAATGCCTTTCCCTCGCCGCCAAAGATGCCGACACTGCAAATCCCGCCGCGCAGGGCGCTCATCCATGAAGCCGACCGGCGCCAGTCACGGCTTTATTCTCGTCGCGGTTCTCTGGACGATAGCTCTGCTTGCGGCGCTGGCGATCGCAACCTCGCTGAGCTTTCGCGCTTTGGCGACGATGACCGCGCTGAACCATGACGCCGGCAAAGCCGATGCCCTCCTGCAGGCGGGACTCGATCTTTCCGCCGACATCATCCGCCAACAGGGCAATCTGCCGCTCATCGCGCAGACGCGCGTGGCTGTGATCGGGCAGGGCATGCTGCGCATCGAACTCAGCGATGAAGGCGGCCGCATCGACATCAATATGGCCCCCCGCGAGGTTTTGACGTCGCTCTTTCGATCCGTCGGTCTGTCACGCGCGACGGCAAACCTTGCGGCGGGCGAAATCGACGCGTTACGCAAGCCAAAGGATGCGGCGCCGGCCCTGGCGCAATCAATCCCCGCAAGCCAGCCTGCCTCTACGGCGACGCCCGCTGCGGCAGCCGGCAAGGCAGAAAGCGTTCAAGCCTTCACCGATCTCCGCCAGTTGGCCCAGATCGTGGGGATCACTGAAGGCGAAATCCATGCACTGGCACCGCTCGCGACGGTGTTTGGCGACGATAAAGTCAATGCCTTGACGGCGCCGCCGGACGTGCTTGCCGCACTGCCCGGCATGAATGCGTCATTGGTGCAGGCCGTCCTCGCTATGCGCGCGCATCCCGCGCTTGCCGATGCGCAATTGCACCAGATAACCGGCGGGGCCGGGACTTATCTGAAATCGAAGAGCCGCCCGATCGGCCGGGCTCTGCTGACGGCTCGGCTCCCCGACGGCTACGTCAAGCAAGTGCGCGCCATCATCGTCGTTCTCCCGCGCGATACAGAACCCTATCGCGTTTTGGAATGGACACCCGTTTCGCCTTCACCACGTATTTAGGCCGCAACCATGCAGATCGACGCCATCCTCTCCCGCTGGCTGGACATTCTGGCATCTTTGGCCCTCGGCCTGCATCGCGCCTGGCGCTTGCGGCGCTCCGCCATCGTCACGCGTGAGGGCGAATGTTTCGTGGTCCGTCGCTCCGGCGCGCCGGGTGAGGTGATCGCGACGGTAGGGATCGGCACGCCGGCCGCGGCTGCCGCGACGCTGCGCAATCTATTCCTGATCTTCGAACTTGCACCTGACAACGTTGTCATACGACACCTCAACGTGCCGGCGCAGGCACGCGAATTCGCCGCCGGCATTGTCGGCAATCAGATCGAGCGCCTGTCACCCTGGCCGCCGGCGCAGACGATCTACGGTTTCGAAGCCGCTCCGAAACCGGACGATGCCACCGCATTGGACGTGACAATCTTCATCACGTCGCGGGCGAAGCTCGATGCGGCCCGCCATGCGCTGGCGGCATGCGGCCTCGAGCCTGGTCAAATCAGCGTGAGTTCAGGCAAAAACTTATCGTCGAGCATTGTGCTATGGACACCCGCAGCCGCGGCGGAGCAGGGCAGCCAAAGCCTTGCGAAAGTGATCGGCGCCGGTCTTGCGGCGGCGCTCTGTCTCAGCGCCGTCATGACGCTCTGGGGCCTCTATTCAGCCAACGGCCTGCAGGCGGCGGCCGACGATATCTCGGCGCGCACGGACGCTTTGCGCCAGGAGGAGGCCTTTTTGCGGCGGCCGCGAAATTTCGCCACGCTCAATCCGGCCGAACGCGCTTGGGCGCTGAAAGCGCAATCCCCAGCGACGATCTTCATCCTCGAGTCGCTGACCCGCGCCATTCCCGATAACGCCTATGTGACTCAATTGAGCCTCGAAAAGACCGATCTGCATATCGTCGGCCGCGCCGCCGATCCGCCGTCGCTCATTGCCGCTTTGACGAAATCCCGGGACTTTTCCGAGGTTCGCTTTTTTGCACCGACCGTCCGCAGCGAAGACGGCAATCTCTACGAATTTTCCATCGCCGCCCATGTCGTTCCGCGCACGGACATCGCGCCATGATGAAACTTACGCGCGACCAGGCGATCGCAATCGCGGCACTCGCCGCCGTCATAATCGCCTGCCTCACCGCGCCGCTCCTGGCGCTGAACGCGCGTGCCGGCGCCGCGGCGGCGCTCGCCGATGCAACCGATAGCTTGCATCGGCGCGAGCGCATACGCCGGCATCAGGCGCGAAGCGGCATCCGTAAACAAGATATCGCTGCGCCGGCCGCGGCCTATCTGAGCGCCCCGACGTCCGGCCTCGCCGGCGCACAACTCGAAAGCTATATCGCGCAATTGGCGGCGCAGCAGAACGCCAATCTGATCTCTTCCGGTATCGAACCGGATGACCGGCCCGGTCCCGTAGACGCGGTCCGCATTCAAGCGACTTTGAACGTTCCTTACGAGAAGCTTCAGGCGCTTCTCTATCGAATCGAAACGGCTACGCCCTATGTGTTTGTCGAATCGATCGCTTTGCAACCGGCGGGCGAGACGCAGCCGGTGACGTATACGGCGACGATGCAAGTCACTTTTGGCCTGCGCGCGCTCTGGCGCCACGATCATATGTGATCGCGCCCGCGAACCATTTTCCTTTCCGTGCAAGTGACCAAGAAGCGAAGTCGCGCATCTCAACGGAATCGACATCATGATGTCATCGATCATTCTTTCGTGCGTCGCATTTCTGACAATGCGTCTATGCGCTGTGAAGAAAATTAAACACGCAGCGCTCGCGCGCACGATCGTCGAGGATACTTGTACCTGACATGACTTACGTCATTCGCTTGTCACGCCGCGCTTCTAAACAGCCGCGCGTCGCGGAAGTCGCTTTCATAAACGGAAGCGATGCTCCGTCCCTCCTCAACATTTCCCAAGAGACTTCCATGCCAGTGCATTCGTCCAAGGCGGCATCCGCCTTATTCTTGTCGACGCTGATCGCCGCCAATAGTCCGGTAGCGGCCCAGGACTTCGGCTTCTTTCCGCCGGCCGGCGGTCATCCGATCGGTTTCCCGACACCGATCAATTTCCCGTTCCCTGGTCACGACCGCGATACGGCGACGCCGATCAAGCATCTCGTTGTCATCTTCGGCGAGAACATTTCGTTCGATCACTATTTCGGCACCTATCCGAAGGCGACGAATCCGTCGGGCGAGCCGGTGTTCCATGCGTCGCCCTTCACGCCACTCGTGAATGCCTACAACGTTAATCCCCAACTGCTTACGAACAACCCGAATCTGAATCCAGCCAATGGCGCCGGCGCGACGAATCCGTTCCGCCTCGATCGCCTGCAGGCGCACACGGCCGATCAGAATCACGGCTATAAGGCGGAACAGGCCGCCTATGACGATGGGAAAGCCGATCTTTTCCCGGCGAACACCGGCACCGCTGGAACCGGCGGTACGGGTGCGTTCAATACGACCGGCCTTGTCATGGGCTATTATGACGGCAACACGGTCACCGCGATATGGAACTACGCTCAGAATTTCGCGCTGAACGATAATTCCTACAGCACGCAGTTTGGTCCTTCGACGCCCGGTGCGATCAACCTCGTTGCCGGCCAGACCAACGGCGTTATCGCCTCTCCCGGCAATACCGGGCCGATCATCGCCGACGGCCAAGGCGGCTTCACCTTGATCAGCGACAGCGATCCGACCGGCGATGTCTGCTCGAATAAAACGTCTAACGTTGCCATGACCGGCAAGAACATCGGCGATCTTTTGAACGCCAAGAACATCTCTTGGGGTTGGTTCGAAGGCGGCTTCGACCTGACAATCACAAATTCGGGCCCGAACGGCAACAACATGAGCGGCTGCAATCGCGCCACAAGTTCAGCCACGCTCGGGCTGACCAATTTCCAGAAGGACTATGTCCCGCACCACGAGCCGTTCCAATACTATAAATCGACGCAAAACCTTGCGCACACGCGTCCGAGCAAAGTCGCGCTGATCGGCACATCGAAAGATGGCGCCAATCATCAATATGATACGCACGACTTCTTCGATGCCCTCAAGGTCGGTAATCTTCCCGCGGTCAGTTTCCTCAAGGCGCCTGCCTTCCAGGATGCGCACCCCGGCAATTCCGATCCGATCGACGAGCAGACATTCGTGACCAATGTCATCAATACGCTGGAGCAGAGCCCGTTCTGGAACAGCACGGCCGTCGTCATCGCTTATGACGACTCCGACGGCTGGTATGATCATACGACCCATGTGTTCAATCCTTCGACGAGCACGGCCGACGTCCTCATTGCCCCTGGCGAATGCGGCCCGCTCACCGGCGGCCAAACCTTGACGCCGGGCGTTGTCCCGACAAATGCGTTGCCCGGTCTCAACGGCAAGCCGGTCAATGGCCGTTGCGGTTATGGTACGCGTCAGCCTCTGCTCCTCATCTCGCCCTGGGCGAAGCATAACTTCGTCGATCACACCGTGACCGATCAATCCTCGGTCATCCGCTTCGTCGAAGACAATTGGCTGCGTGGTCAGCGCGTCGGAGAAGGCAGTTCTGATGCCGTCGCCGGATCGCTGGCCAACATGTTCAACTTCGCCTTCGGTCCGTCCAATCCGAGATTGTTCCTCGACCCGACGACCGGCGAGCGCAGCTTCTAAAGCGCGCCTGTTTCGTACACAGACTTGGGGCGGTTCAACCGCCCCAAGTCTTTCTCTTTTCCGTTTGCTCTTGTGATGATCGATGCTGCAAAAACAGAAGCCCATGCACACTTTCCGTCTCGTGTGGTCCGCCCTCCAGCCGGCGATGCTGATCACGGCGCTGCTCGTCCCGGCGACGTATTCGTTTCTGCTCTTTGACGCGTCCCGGCATTTGGCGCCTGCCGCGACGCTCAGCCCCGCCGCCGACAGTGCGACATCGGCCGGCCGCTCCCAAATTTCCGCGCTTGCCCAGATCGGCCGCGATATGTTTTTCGATCCGAGCCTATCCGGGTCCGGCAAGCTTGCCTGCGCTTCGTGCCACGATCCGCAACACGCCTATGCGCCCGGAGACAGCCTCCCGGTGCAGCTCGGCGGCCCCAATCGCGCCCGGGCGGGCCTACGCGCGGTGCCGTCATTGGCCTACAAAGAGCACACGCCGCATTTTACGATCGGGCCGGATCCGTTAACGCCGGATAATGACGCACCGCCGCCGGCGCCGCAGCAGCCAGCGGAAGGCGTCAAAGTCGCCTCCGTAAAAAAAGCCGACAAAACGAGTGCGGCTGCTGTCGCCGCGGAAGCCAATGTCCCGCAGGGCGGCCTCGACTGGGACGGCCGCGCCGACACGTTTCAATCTCAGGCGCTGTTTCCTTTGCTCAATGAAAACGAAATGGACAATCACAGCCCAATGCAGATCGTCGATCATCTGCGCAGGGCTTATTATGCCAACGACATCAAAAAGTTGTTCGGCGACAATATTTTTGGACAGCCCGGCCTCGCCTTGGACGAAGCGCTCTACGCACTGGTGCGCTTTCAGCTCGAAGACTCGAGCTTCCATCGCTACGACAGCAAGTATGACGCCTATCTCTCTGGAAAGACGAAACTGAGCGCCGCCGAGATGCGCGGCCTTAAACTGTTCGAAGATCCGAAGAAGGGCGATTGCGCATCGTGCCATCTCGACAAGCCGTCGCGCGACGGCCTGATCAAACCTGCGTTCACGGATTATCAGTACGAAGCACTCGGCGCGCCGCGCAACATGGCTATTCCGGCGAACCACGATCAGAATTACTACGATCTCGGGTTATGCGGCCCGCTACGTAAGGATTACGCCAAAGCCGGCGCTTATTGCGGCCTGTTCAAGACGCCGACCTTGCGCAATGTCGCGACCCGCCATGTGTTCTTTCACAATGGTTATTTCCATTCGCTCAAGGATGTTTTGCATTTCTATGTCGAGCGCGAAACCAATCCAGGCAAATGGTATCCGAAGCTGCCGAACGGCAAGATCGACGTCTATAATGACTTCCCGCCGCAATATAAGAAGAATCTCGATGTGATCGACGCGCCGTTCGATCGCAAATTCGGCGACAAGCCGGCGCTGAACGATGCCGAAATCGACGACGTCATCGCTTTTCTTCAGACGCTGACCGATGGCTACCGGCCGCAAGAAGCGCAAACGGCCAAGAAATAACGGCGACAAGAGAGCCGGATGTTAAAGGCGCAGATGCGATCACCCGCATCTGCGCTTTTTTTATTCGTTAGTCCGCGCCGCCGGCCAGCTTCTGCTTCGGTTGATCGTTCTTGAACATGGTGATGTCGATCGCGCGGCTATCATGCACGATTTCGATGCGCTGTTTCTCGATCCGCGCGATGCGCCAGCCGTCGATATTGTCGCCGATCTGCAGTCGTAAGATTTTCCCGGTGTCCTCGGCGCGGACGATCGCGCGTTGATGGCCGTCGAGGATGATGGCGAGCAGCGACAGGCTCGGCGGTTCGGCGGGCGGCGGGGGCGATGTATCACGGGCCACGGCGACGGGCGGGGGCGGCCGGCGATCGGGCACGAAAAGCGGCCGGTCCCGCGTCGTCGCAAGCTGGCTGAGCGGAATCGCCGCCAAAGGATTTTCTAATCTGGCGGGCGGAACGGTATTGCCGGCGTGCGCCGCCGGCGCCGCCAAAACCGGCGCGAGCGCGAGCATCTGCGCCGCCCGAGCTAAACCCATCTTATCACTCCGATCACGCCCAAGATCCGCACGCGCCAGGCAGGATTTTATAACCGCCGCTTGGCGACACGGCCATGACAGGCCATGGGGCAAGCTCTGAATGCGGAGAACTATTTTACTTATAATAGCTGTAAATTTTCCTAACACAATTGACATAGACCCGTCGCCTCGCTTTTCTTATGCTAGATTGGGGTTGGCATATAACTGCTTGAGCAGAGGCGGTTTCGGTCATTGACCAAGGGGCCAATGACCGGGATGGAGATGGCGCGGCTGAGGGCCGTATCCGCTTCCTCGTTGCCGCGCCAAATCGGTTTGGGGCGAGATGTCGAGTCTGAACGACGCACAAGATACCGCCCTGGCGACGCGGCAAGCCGAACCGGGCGGCTTCCTCAACGGCGCCGTCAGCGGCGTTTCGCTCGACCCGGCGGCGGCCCCGCAGCCCCGGATCGATCGCGGGCCCACGGCCCCGCCGACGTTCGCGGCGCTCGATCTCGGCACCAACAATTGCCGCCTGCTGATCGCCCGGCCGGCCTATTCCGGGGGCGATTTCTCCGGCTTCAAGATTGTTGACTCGTTTTCTCGCATCGTCCGGCTCGGCGAGCGCGTGTCGCAGACGGGACGGTTGGCTGAATCGGCCATCAAGCGGACGCTCGAGGCGCTCGAAATCTGCCGCACCAAAATGCGCGCAAGGCATGTAACGCATGCGCGTCTCATCGCCACCGAGGCCTGCCGGATGGCAGCAAACGGCGCCGAGTTCATCGCCCGCGCGCGCGACGCGCTTGGTCTCGAGCTTGAGATTATCGACCGCCAGACCGAGGCGCATCTCGCCGCGGCCGGCTGTGCTGCCTTGGCGGACCCGACCGCGGAATCGGTCATCCTCTTTGATATCGGCGGCGGCTCTTCGGAAGTCATCTGGCTCGGACCGCAGACGGACCGTGGCGGACTCGGGGCCGGGCGCGAGCGCATTCGCTTTTGGGTCTCGCTGAAACTCGGCGTGGTGACGCTGGCGGAGAAATTCGGTGGCGTCGACGTCTCCGACGAATTGTTCGAGGCAATGGTGGCGCATGTGGCAGCCGAACTCGACGAATTCATTGCCAAGGCGGCGCACCAGCCGCGCTGCGAGCGCTTTCATCTGCTCGGCACATCCGGAACAGTCACGACGATCGGCGGCATATTCCTCAATCTCGCGCGCTACGATCGCCGCCGCGTCGACGGTCTTTGGATGTCGGACATGGAGATTGACACGACTGTCTCGCGACTGCGGTCCATGCCTTATCCGGAACGTGTCGCCAACGGTTGCATCGGCACCGAACGCGCCGATCTGGTGCTGGCGGGCTGCGCCATATTGGAAGCCATCCGCCGCGCCTTTCCGGCCAAGCGCGTGCGCATTGCCGACCGCGGCTTGCGTGAAGGCATTCTGCTGCAAATGATGGACGCCGAACACGCCCGGGCAGGGCGATGAGCGCCAAGGAATCGTCCGGCACCGGCCGCGCGCTGAAGGCGCGGGTCAAGACCGCGCGCAAGCGCTCTCTGGCTTCGACGCTTTGGCTCGAACGCCAGCTCAACGATCCCTATGTGGCGCGTGCCAAAGCCGAAGGTTTTCGATCCCGCGCCGCCTTTAAGCTCCTCGAAATCGATGCCCGCTATCACATCCTGAAGCGTGGCCAGAAGGTCGTCGATCTCGGCGCGGCACCGGGCGGCTGGTCGCAAGTCGCCGCCCAAAAGGTCGGCGCGACGGAGGCGGCGGGTAAAGTCTTCGGCATCGATCTTCTGCCGGTCGAGACGATCCCCGGCGTCGATTTCCGCCAGCTCGATTTCCTCGCGCCGGAGGCGCCGCAAATCCTCACCGAATGGCTCGGCGGGCCGGCCGATGTCGTGCTCTCCGACATGGCGGGAAATACGACCGGCCATCGCAAGACGGATCATCTGCGCATCGTCGGCCTCGTCGAACTTGCCGCGCAGTTCGCTGCCGAGATTCTGGCGCCGGGCGGGACGTTCCTCGCCAAGGTCCTGCAAGGCGGCACGGAGACGAGCCTGCTTGCGACGCTCAAGCGCCAATTCGCCGACGTCAAACATGTGAAGCCCAGGGCGAGCCGGGCGGATTCCTCCGAGCTTTATGTGCTGGCGGCAGGCTTTCGCGGCCGCCAAGACTAGCCTTCGGTCTGCTCAGCCTGCGCGGCTTTCTTGCGCGGCGTGCCGCCGGCGAGATGAATGCCGGCATCGTCCGGCAAGCCGTAAAAGAGCAGGACTGCGCAGGCCGAGACCAGCGCCACGCCGGCAAAAGCCCAGGGAAAATCCGCGGTCGTGATATGCGCCGTGCCGTGGATTGCTTGCGCCGTCTGCAAGAGCAGGGCGCCGATGGTAATGCCGAGACTGAGCGACAATTGCTGCGCGACGGACGAAAAACTCGTCGCCCGGCTCATCGTAGCATGGTCGATGTCGGCATAAGTGATGGCATTGATGCTGGTGAATTCGAGCGACCGGAAAAAACCGCCGAAAAGCAGAAGCGCCATCATGAGGAGATGCGGCGTTGTCGGCGTGAAGAAGCCATAGCTCGCCAGGATGGCCGTGCTCAGCAGCGAATTGAAAACGAGCACGCGGCGAAAACCGACGAGGCGCAGGATCGGCGCAGCGGTGGTTTTCATGGCCATGGCGCCGAGCGACGAGATGAACGTGATGCTGCCCGACTGGAAAGCGTTGAGGCCGAAGCCGACTTGCAGCATCAGCGGCAAGAGCAGCGGCGTCGCGCCGACTCCGACGCGAAACAAGGAGCCGCCGATGACCGCCGCGCGAAACGTCGGCACTTTCATCAGGTTCAGATCGAGGATCGGGAATTTCGCTTGGCGCGCGTGCAGATAATAGGCGCCGAGCAGCAGCGTGCCGATCCCCGTCAGGGCAAGGACGACATCGAGGCCGACGATGCCGCGCCCAGCCAGCGTCATGCCGAAAATCAGCGCCGCGAGCCCCGCCCCGGAGAGCAGGAAGCCCGGCACGTCGAGCGGCCAGGCTTCGCCGTGAACGTTCTGGATGTGCAGGCTGACGAGGACGATGCCGAGAAGCCCGATCGGCACATTGACGAAGAAGATCCAGCGCCAGTGGAAATAAGTCGTAATGAAGCCGCCGACGAGCGGTCCGAACAGAGGCCCGAGCAAGGCGGGAATGGTCAGATAGGCGAGGGCGCTGACGACCTCGGATTTGGGCACGGTTCTCAGCAGGACGAGCCGGCCGACCGGCACCATCATCGCGCCGCCGGCGCCCTGGACGATCCGCGCCATGACAAATTGCCAGAGCGTGCTGGAGAAACCGCACAGGATCGAACCGAGCGTGAAGACGACGATCGCCGACCGGAAGATGGTCCGCGCCCCGAACTTATCTGCCGCCCAGCCGCTCGCCGGGATGAAGATCGCGAGCGACAGCAAATAAGAGGTCAGGGCCAGCTTCAGCGAGATCGGATCTTGATGCAGATCCGCGGCAATCGCCGGCAGGGAGGTCGCGATCACCGTGCCGTCAAGGCTCTCCATAAACAGGGCGCAAGCGACAATGAGCGCGGTCAGGCCATAGCGCGGCAAGGCAGGCATCCAAGGATAGCAATCGGGGTTCCCGTCATCTAAACGCTGCCGAACCGATTTAATAGGCCCGCGGGACAGCCGGTTTGGCCGGGAAAGCTTGGGTTTTCCACAGCTTGCCCCTATCTCAAGGCCTCGGCGCAATGGGCCGGCGGCTTATGCGCTGCACTTTTCTTTGCGCCGCGGCACAGGCGTGCTAAGAGCCGCTGCCAACTTTGGGTCTGCCGCGCATCGCTCAACCGAGTCGCGGCCATTTTTACATCTGGCGCCTGTGGCGCCGTCGGGAGTTGGCTATGGCGGTACAACGCGCAGCATTCAAGGAAGCCCTGACGTTCGACGACGTCCTGCTCTTGCCGGGGCATTCCGAAATTCTGCCGAGCGCCGCCGATCTGCGGACGCGGCTCACCCCCGAAATCACCCTGAGCCTGCCTATCATCTCCGCCGCCATGGATACGGTGACCGAGGCGCGGCTCGCCATCGCGCTTGCCCAGGCGGGCGGCATTGGCGTCATCCACCGCAATATGGATCCGGAGGCGCAGGCCGAGGAGGTGCGCAAGGTCAAGCGCTATGAAAGCGGCATGGTGGTCAATCCGATCACCATCGTGCCTGACGCGACGCTCGCCGATGCGCTCGCCGTCATGCGCCAGCATGGCATCTCCGGCATCCCGGTGGTCGAGCACGGGCCGCGGGGCAAGCCGGCGCGGCTCGTCGGTATCCTGACCAATCGCGACGTGCGCTTTGCCGACAATCCCCACCAGCCGGTCTCGGAACTGATGACCAAGAAGGTCATCACCGTCACCGAAGGCGTCAGCCAGGACGAGGCGCGGCGGCTGTTGCATCAGCACAGGCTCGAAAAGCTCGTCGTCGTCGACGAAGAAGGCCGCTGCGTCGGCCTGCTCACCGTCAAGGACATGGAGAAGGCGACGCTGCATCCGAATGCCAGCAAGGACAGCGAAGGCCGGCTGCGCGTCGCGGCGGCTTCGACCGTCGGCGACAAAGGCTATGAGCGCGCTTTGGCTCTCATCGATGCCGGAGCGGACGCCGTCGTCGTCGATACTGCGCATGGCCATTCGCAATCGGTGCTCGACCAAGTGGCACGGATCAAGCGCGTCTCGAACAAAGTGGCGATCATCGCCGGCAATGTGGCGACAAGCGACGGCACCAAGGCGCTGATCGACGCCGGCGCCGACGCGGTGAAGGTCGGCATCGGTCCGGGCTCGATCTGCAC
>NZ_CANSHK010000021.1:0-52398 GCF_947646745.1 uncultured Methylovirgula sp.
CGCCGGCGCCGAGTCGCGCGTTGGTGCCATAGGCATTGATGATGCCGCCGTTGATGACCGTCGGATCGAACTTGCCGGCGTCGAGCAAGGTTGCGACGAGCGAGGTGGTCGTGGTCTTGCCATGCGTGCCGGCGATCGCCACGCATTGCTTCAAGCGCATCAGTTCGGCGAGCATCTCGGCGCGGCGTACCACCGGCAGACGCTTCTCGCGCGCCGCGACAAGCTCGGGATTGTCGCGCTTGATTGCAGTCGAGACGACGACGACTTCGGCCTTGCCGAGATTCGCGGCATTGTGCCCGATATGGACCGTCGCGCCCTTCTCGCGCAGGCGCAGGACATTGGCGTTTTCGCTCGCATCCGAGCCCTGCACCTTATAGCCGAGGTTGATCAGCACTTCGGCAATGCCGGACATGCCGATGCCGCCGATGCCGACGAAATGGATAGGGCCCAGTTCGCGCGGCAGCTTCATGCTTTTTCAGTCCCAACGGCAATGTTCATCACGAGATCGGCGAGCCTTTCGGCAGCATCATGGATCCCTGCTTTCTGGGCCGCCGCGGCGCGCGATGCAAGGGCCCCGGGATTTTGCCGCGCCGTGCGCAGCGCATCGGCCAGCCATTGCGACGTAAAATCCGCCTCGCGCACGACCTGCGCCGCCCCTGTCGCGGCAAGTTCGGCCGCATTCGCTGCCTGATCCTGATCGAGCGCGTGCGGGAACGGCACCAGGATCGAGGGGCGGCCGATGACCGCCAATTCCGAGACGGTCGAGGCGCCCGCCCGGGCGATGACGAGCGAGGCCGCCGCGACGCGCGCCGGAAGGTCGGAAAAGAATGGCAGGACGTCGGCTTCGACGCCGAGATCGCGGTAGGCTTGCGCCACGCGCTCCAGATCCTCGCCGCGCGCCTGCTGGGTGATCTTGAGACCGGCCCGCTCGGCCGGCGCCAGAAGCGCGATGGCCGGCGGCACGATATCGGCCATCACGCGCGCGCCTTGCGAGCCGCCGGTGACGAGCAGATCGAATGAGCCATCGTCGGGGACGCGATAGGGCACGGCCGCGGCAGCGAGGACGCTGGGACGCACCGGATTGCCGGTGTGGTAGCTTTGCGCCTTGATGCCGGCGCCGAGTCCTTTGAGCGTCGGAAAGCCATGCGCGACGGCATCGACACGGGCCGCAAGAAAACGATTGGCACGGCCCATCACCGCATTTTGCTCATGCAGGATTGCCGGCACCCGCAACAAGGTCGCGGCGAAAACCGGCGGCACGCTCGGATAGCCGCCGAAGCCGACGACCGCTGCCGGCCTTTTGCGGCCGATGAGGCGGAGCGCGGCGGCGGTTCCGGCAAGCAGCGTCAGAACGGCTTTGGCGCGGGCGAGGAGGCCGCCGCCGCTTGGCGTCGCGGAGGCAATCTGATGCACGGCGCGCGCCGAAAAATCCCCGTCGTAGCGTTTGCCGCGCGCGTCCGTGACGAGCTCGACGCCAATGCCGCGCGCCGCCAATTCCCGCGCCAGCGCCTCGGCGGGAAAAAGATGGCCGCCGGTGCCTCCCGCCGCGACGAGAACGAGGCCGGACGTCATGCCGGCTCCGCCTCGATCTCCGGCTCGACCTCGCGAAAGACGATTTCGGCACGCGGGCGTTTGCGCATCACAGCGATCATGAAGCCCATGCCCAGCGCGAGCGAGATCACCGACGAACCGCCGTAAGAGATAAACGGCAGGGTCATGCCTTTCGCCGGCATGAGATGCAGATTGACCGCCATATTGATGGCGCTCTGAATGCCGAACAGCATGATCAGGCCCGCGCCGGCGAGCCGGCAGAATTGATCCTCGTTGCGCGCGGCGATGGTCAGGCCGCGCACGACGATGAACATGAACACGGCGACGATCGCGAGACAGGCGATGATGCCGAATTCCTCCGCCGTCACGGCGAAGATGAAGTCCGTATGGGCATCGGGGAGAATGCGTTTCAGCGTGCCCTCGCCCGGCCCCTTGCCGGTCCAGCCGCCGGCGAAGAAACTTTGCAAGGCGGTATCGACCTGGAACGTATCGGCGACACCGCCCGTCGCGCCCGGATCGATGAATTTCAGAATGCGCGCCCGCACATGCGGCACGAATTTGAAGGCGAGCAGCACGCCGCCCATGCCGACGCCGCCGACGCCGAAGACCCAGATCCAGCGCAGCCCGGCGACGAAGAACAGGCCGACCCAAACGAGCGAGACGAGCATGGTCTGACCGAAGTCCGGCTGCAGGATGAGCGGGATGATCGTCGCCGGCAGCAGCAGCAGCGCAACCAGATTGCCGGGGAGACGGTCGCGGCCGCCCTCGGAAAAGGCCCAGGCGGCGAGGACGACAAAGCCGGGCTTCATGAATTCCGACGGCTGAATACCGAAAATCCAGCGCCTGGCGCCTTTCACCTCCTCGCCGAACAGAAGCGCGGCGAAAATCAGCGCCATCGAGACGAGAAATACGATCAGCGCGGCGCGCCGCACGTGCCGCGGCGACAGCAGCGAGGCGGCGAAGAATACGGCGAGCGCGGGGACGAGGAACATCACCTGTTTGTTGACGAAGTGGAAGGTCGGCAGGCCGAGCCGTTCGGCAACCGCGGGGCTTGCCGCCATGGTCAGGACGAGACCGAAAATGACCAGCGTGCCGAGCGCGGCGATCAGCCAACGGTCGATCGTCCACCACCACTTTGCCAGGGCCGAGCGTTCGACGCGCGAGACCATGATCTTCCCCCGTTGGATCACGATGTTGGATCTTGGACGCTCAAGCCGGACCTGCCTGACTTGAATAATCCAAAATCATAAACGTGATCGATTCTAATAGTTTAGAGTGGGATTCTCGCGAAAAACCGGTGTCCGCTTTTTCGCATCCCGCTCTAGCTTCTCGGCGGCTCCGCAAGCTTGGCCAGAACAACCTCCCGAAATTTGTCGCCGCGCTTCTCGAAATTCGGGAACTGATCGAACGAGGCGCAGGCGGGCGACAGCAGCACGATGGGCGAAGGCGTCGTGCTCGATTCGGCATCGCGCGTCGCGCTATCGACCGCGCGCTCGATCGTGCCGCAAAATTCATAAGGAATCGCTTCACCGATGACTTTGGCGAACGGCTCCGCGGCCTCGCCGATCAGATAAGCCTTGGCCACTTTGGGAAACAAGGGCTTGAGCGGGCCAATGCCGCCCTCCTTGGCGCGCCCGCCGAGGATCCAATAGATGTCGTCGAGGCTTTGCAGCGCCTTCTCCGCGGCATCCGCATTGGTCGCCTTGGAATCGTTGATATAGAGAACCTTCCCGCGCCGGCCGATCTCCTCCAGCCGATGCGCGAGGCCAGGAAAGGTCCTCAGGCCCTTCTGGACAAGCTCCAGTTCGAAGCCGTGCGGACCCAGCGCCGCCACCGCCGCCGCGGCATTCTGGCCGTTATGCGTGCCGCGCAGCGAGGCAATGCCGGCGAGATCCGCGATCGGCGCGGCGACGCCGCCTTTCTTGCCGATCAGCCAGGTTCCCTCGAGCACGATCCCGTCCGGGATGTCCGGATGATCGATCGAGATCGGCACGACGCTGCGGCCCCGAGCCCGCAGCTTTTGCGCAATGCCGGCGCTGATCTCGTCATCGACGCCGACGATGGCGACATCGGCCTTGGCGACGAGCCGCTCCTTGATCTCGGCGTAATGTTCCATCGTCCCGTGCCGGTCGAGATGGTCGACGGTGACGTTGAGCAGGATGCCGAAAGAGGGATTGAGCGATGGCGCGAGATCGATCTGGAAGGACGAGCATTCAATCACATGGACGCGCTGCGCCGACGGCGGATTGAGCGCAAGGACCGGGACGCCAATATTGCCGCCGACTTCGACCTCGTAGCCGAAGGCACGATAGAGGTGCGCGACGAGCGCCGTGGTCGTCGATTTGCCATTGGTGCCGGTGATGGCGACGAGCGTTGCCTTGGGCGCAATATGCGCGCGTTCGCGCACGAAGAGCTCGATGTCGCCGATGATCTCGACGCCAGCCGCCTTCGCCTTGACGACGATCCAATGCGGATAGGGATGGGTCAGCGGCACGCCCGGCGCCAGCACGAGCGAATCGTAGCCGGTGAGGTCTGCGGTAACGAAATCTTCGAGCCTGAGGCCTGCGGCCTCGGCTTTCTCGCGGCCTGGACGATGATCGTCCCAGACGGCGACGTCGGCACCCCCGGCGGCAAGCGCCTGCGCGCTTATAAGGCCCGAGGAGCCGAGGCCGAAGACGGCGACGCGTTTGCCGGCAAAGGAAGTGATGGGCGTCATCAGCGCAACTTCAATGTCGAGAGGCCGACCAGCGCGAGCACGAAGGCGATGATCCAGAACCGCACCACGACTTGCGGCTCGGACCAGCCGAGCTGCTCGAAATGATGGTGGATCGGCGCCATTTTAAACACGCGCTTGCCGGTCAATTTGAACGATATGACCTGGACGATAACCGACAAAGCCTCAACCACAAAAAGGCCGCCGACGATGGCGAGCACGATCTCGTGTTTGATCGCCACGGCGATCGTGCCAAGCAGACCGCCGAGCGCCAGCGAGCCGGTATCGCCCATGAAAATCTGCGCCGGCGGCGCATTGAACCAGAGAAAGCCGAGCCCGGCGCCGATCAGCGCGCCGCAGACCACCGCAAGCTCGCCGGTACCGGGGACATAATTGATGCGCAGATATTCCGAATAAATCGCATTGCCGACGAGATAGGCGATGATGCCGAAGGCCGCGGCGGCGATCATCACCGGCACGATGGCAAGGCCGTCGAGCCCGTCGGTCAGATTGACCGCATTGCCGGCGCCGACAATGATCAGCGGCGCGAAAATCAGGAAAGCATAACCGAGATCGACCACATAGCCCTTGACTGCCGGCAGCGCGAGTTCGGTGGTGTGGCCGCTGCCTACCTTCATCATCGCGAAACAGGCGACAAGCGCGATGAGCCCTTCGAGCACAAGTCGCAGCCGGCCGGAAAAGCCTTTGTGGGTTTGTTTGGTAACCTTGAGATAATCGTCATAGAAACCGATCAGGCCAAAGCCCACCGTCACCAGTAAGACGATCCAGACATAACGGCTGGCAAGATTGGCCCAGACCAGCGTCGAGACGATGAGGCCCGACAGGATCATCAGGCCGCCCATGGTCGGCGTGCCCTTCTTGGTCAGAAGATGCGATTGCGGCCCGTCCTCGCGGATCGGCTGGCCTTTGCCCTGTTTGAGCCGCAGCGCCGCAATGATGGTCGGCCCGAAGAAGAAAACGAAAAAGAGTGCCGTCGCCGTCGCGCCCGCGGTGCGAAACGTGATATAGCGGAAGAGGTTGAGCGGCGAGAAAACATGCGTGAAACTGGCGAGCCAAAATAACATTTCCTGCAATCCTATGCGCTGGCGGTCTCGCCGGAATAACGGGTTTTGAGTGCCGCGACGATGGCGCTCATGCGGCTCGCGTTAGAGCCCTTGACGATGACGAGATCGCCGGCACGCACGGCCGCGGCGACACTATCTTCAAGCTCCGCCGCGTTCTCACGCCAGATGCCCCGCGTCTCCGGCGGCAATGCCGCAAAAAGACTTTTCATCAATGGCCCCGCGGTGAAAACGAGATCGATCCGATTGGCGAGAATATCCTCGGCCAGCGCGGCGTGAAGCGCAGGGCCGAGCGTACCGAGTTCGAGCATATCGCCCAAAATGGCGATCCGCCGCTCCGCCCTCAGGCTGCCGACCAGGGCGAGGGCCGCGGCAACCGAAGCCGGATTGGCATTATAGCTTTCGTCGATCAAGCTGAAGGGGCCATCGGCCGCTTGCAGAACGAAACGCCGGCCGCGGCCGGCCGGCACCTCGAAGGTGGCAAGCGAGGCAGCTGCCGCATCAAGATCGAGGCCGAAGGCCTGCGCGCTCAACAGCACCGCCAGAGAATCGAGCGCAACGTGGCGCCCAGGCGCACCGAGGCGATAGGTGAGCTCGCGGCCGCCGATGCGCGCCGTCACCCTGGCATCCGCCTCGCCCATCGTGAGATCGATAAGCCGCGCGTCGGCGTGCCGATCCGCGCCAAAGGTCGCGATGTGCCCCGCCCCGGCCGCGCGCGCCGCTGCATCGAGCCGCTCGTAATGCGGATTGTCGGCGTTGAGGATCGCAACGCCGCCGGGCACGAGGCCGGTAAAGATTTCCGCCTTGGCATCGGCGATGGCTTCGACCGAATCGAAGAATTCGAGATGCACCGGCGCGACGGTGGTGATGATCGCAACATGAGGCCGCGCCATGCCGGTCAGCGGCAGAATTTCACCGGCGTGATTCATGCCGATCTCGATGACGCCGAAACGCGTGTCGCGCGGCATCCGCGCGAGCGTCAGCGGCACGCCCCAATGATTATTGTAGGATGCCGCCGAAGCATGCGTCGCACCTTCGTGCGACAAAACATGGCGCAAGGCCTCTTTCGTCGTCGTCTTGCCCACCGACCCGGTGACAGCAACGATCCGCGCTGCCGTGCGCGCCCGCGCGGCGACAGCGAGCCCTTCGAGCGCGCGCAACACGTCGCGCACGACGTAAAGCGGGCCGGTCTCTTTCAATCGATCGGCATGATCTTCATCGACGACGGCGGCCGCTGCGCCTTTGGCGAAGGCATCGGCGACATGATCGTGCCCGTCGTTACGCTCGCCCCTGATCGCGAAAAAGAGATCGCCGGGCATGAGCGTCCGCGTATCGATCGAAATGCCGAAGATCGGCTGCGGCATGGCGCCGCTGAGCCGGGCGCGCAGCGGCGCGAACAGGCCGAGCGGCGTCCACAAAGGCTCGATGTAGGCTTCCGGCGCCAACGCGCTCTCCTGCGACATGTCAAAACTCATGCCGCAGAAACTCCCAAGACGGCGCGGATGCATTGCTGATCCGAAAACGGCAGGATTTTGTCGCCGACGATCTGGCCGGTTTCATGGCCCTTGCCGGCGACGAGCAGCACGTCCCCCTCTTCAAGTGCCGCAACACCGGCCGCGATCGCCTGCGCCCGATCGCCGATCTCGTCGATCCTGGCGCCCGGCACGTTGCGCGCGCCGGCCAGGATCTCGGCGCGGATTTCCGCCGGATCTTCCGAGCGCGGATTGTCGTCGGTGACGATGACATCATCGGCGAGCCGCGCGGCGAGTTCGCCCATGATCGGGCGCTTGCCCTTGTCGCGGTCGCCGCCGCAGCCGAAGACGACCACCAGCTTGCCGCGAGCCAAGGGCCGCAAGGTCCGCAGGACTTTATCGAGCGCATCGGGCTTATGCGCGTAATCGACGAAGATCGGCGCATGGTGGCGGCGCCCGACAAGTTCGAGCCGGCCGGCAGCGCCCTGCAACGTTTCGAGCGCCGCGAAAACCGGCTCGGGCGCTTCACCCGTTGCGAGCGCAAGACCCGCCGCGACCAGCGCATTCTGCACCTGGAAATTGCCGGCGAGCGGCAAGCGTACCGAATACGTGCGGCCCGCATGCTGCAACGAAAGCGCGGTCGCAAAGTCTTCCGGCTGGATGCGCAAAAGCCGGATCGCTTCACCGGCCAGCCCGACCGTGAAAAGACGCAAGCTCCGCGCCCGGCACGCCGCGATGACTTTCTCCGCCACGTCGCTATCCGCATTGACAACCGCCGCCTGCCCCGATGTCAGCAGCGTATCGAACAGGCGCAGCTTGGCCGCGAGATAGGAATCCATATCGGGATGATAATCGAGATGGTCGCGCGACAGATTGGTGAAGGCGCCGGCGGCGACCCGCACGCCATCGAGCCGGCGTTGATCGAGCCCATGCGACGACGCTTCAAAGGCGAGATGCGTCACGCCGTCCTGAGCCAATTCGTCGAGCGTCCTGTGCAGCGAGATCGGGTCGGGGGTCGTCAGCGAGCCGTAGACCTCGCCGGACGGCGCGACAAGTCCGATCGTGCCGAGCGATGCGGCGCGGCGGCCGAGCGCAAGCCAGATCTGCCGGGTGAAGGCGGCAACCGAGCTTTTGCCGCTGGTGCCGGTGATCGCAACGATGGTCTCGGGCTGGCGCGGATAGAAGCGCGCTGCGGCGAGCGCCAAGGCCCGGCGCGCATCCGGCACTTCGATAAACGCCGCCTGCCCGACATCGATGGCGCGCTGGCCAATGACGATGATCGCCCCGCGCGCGACGGCCTCAGCGGCATAGGCCGCGCCGTCCGCCCTGCTGCCGGGCAAAGCGAAGAAGGCAAAATTCTCGCCGACGCTGCGGCTATCGGCGCTGATCCCGGCGATCTCGCGCGCCGACAAAGGCGCGGCCAGCGCCGCCTCGGGCAGGAGATCGCCAAGTCGCCGAACAAGCCGCATCAATGGCTTCCGGTCACGACCGCAGAATTGGCGGCGGCATAGCCAAGCTGCGCCAGCAGCGGGAAAGGTTCGCTCGGCGGGGTGAAACGCGGCTCGATGCCGAGCAGCGGCCCGACGCGCGCGACGATCTTGCCGGCCACGGCGCCCGAGTTCCACGCGGCGGTGTGGAAGCCATAGGTTCCGGGGATTGCCTGCGGTTCGTCGAGCATCACGAAGAAAAGATACTTGGGCTTGTCGGCCGGGACAATCGCCATGAACGTGGTCAGGACCTTGTCATGCGAATAATGGCCGTGCTCGATCTTGTCGGCGGTGCCGGTTTTGCCGCCGACGAAATAGCCGTCGATATTGGCGTTCTTGGCGGTGCCGATCTGGGCATTGAGGCGCATCAGATAGCGCAGACTCTCGGAGGTCTCAGGCTTGACGACGCGCGGCGCGTCAAGTTTCGCCTCGGCCTCGCTGCGCTTCAAAAAGGTGGGATTGATCATCAGGCCGCCGTTGACGAGCGCGCCGACGGCCATCAGCGCCTGTAGAGGTGCGACGTTGAGGCCTTGCCCGAAAGCGATCGTCATCGTGTTGAGTTCGCCCCAATTCTTCGGCACGAGGGGCGGCGCGGACTCAGGCAATTCCGTGCGCAGACGCGTCAATTGCCCCATTTTGCGCAAGAAAGCCTTGTGGCCATCGACGCCGACCATCATCGCCATGCGCGCGGTGCCGATGTTTGAGGAATAGGTGAAGACTTCCGGCACCGACAGGAAGCGGTGCTGCGGCTCGAAGTCGTGAATGGTGAAGCGGCCGTAGCGCAGCGACTCGCGCGCATCGATCTTGCTGTTCAGCGTCACCTTGCCGGCATCGAGCGCCATGGCGATCGAGAGCGCCTTGAAGGTCGAGCCCATCTCATAGACGCCGACCGTGAGCCTGTTGATGCGATGCGGATCGAGCGCATCGACAGGATTGTTGGGGTCGAAATCCGGCAGCGAGGCCAGAGCGATGACTTCGCCGGTGTTGACATCGAGGATAGCGGCGGCGCCGGCCTTGGCCTTGAACTTCTCGATACCCTTGGCCAGTTCGTCGCGCACGGCGTAGGTCGCATTGAGGTCGAGCGAGGTGACGATCGGCTTCAAATTTGTCGTCGTCAGATTGAAGCCGGCGCTCTGCAACGCCGACAGGCCCTGCCCGTCGATATATTTTTCGAGGCCGGAAATGCCGACGCCATCGATGTTGGCATAGCCCAGCACATGCGCGGCAATGGGGCCGTTGGGATAGACGCGCTTGTTCTCTTGCTGGAAGCCGATGCCCGGCAGGCCGAGATGATAGACCGCCTGCTGCTCGGCCGGCGTCACGGCGCGTTTGACCCACACAAAACCCTTGTGCGAGCTGAGTTTCTCGGTCAGTTCGCGCGCATTGAGATCGGGAAAGATAGACGTCAATTGGTCGACCGCCTCATCGCGGTCGATGATGCGCCGCGGCTCGGCGAAGACCGATGTGACTTTGATGTCGGTCGCGAGCACGGCGCCATTGCGGTCGAGAATATCCGGCCGCGCTGCCGCGACCGTGTCGGACGCAGCTTCGTGCGTCTGGCGCAATTCCGGATGCATCGCGAAATAGACGAGCTTGCCGCCGATGACGCAATAGACGAGCACAAAGCCGCACGCGATCAGGCGAATGCGCCGCGTGCTCTTGTCGAGCTTCGTGGTGAGCAGAGCGGCGAGCAAGCCGCGGCGCGGCTTCGTCGGCCGGCGCGGCGCCGGGCCGGGATCATCCGGGTAAGGTTCGTTGGTCTCGGTCATGGCTTGGTGGCGCCCGGCTTGATCTGCCCGGTCGGCGTCGGGTCGACGGGCGCAGGGTTCTGCAGGCCGAGAGCATCGAGCTCCTGGCCGATGTCGTCATGCGGCGGCCCTTTGTCCGGCAAGCCGCTCGCCGGCACGATCTGCGTCACCGCCGGCATCTGCAACTTCAGGAACTGGTCGGCCAAAGCCGCGATGCGCTCGGGCCGCGAGACATGTTCCCACTCCGCCCGCAGCATGCCGATCTGATCGTCCTCCTGCTGGAGCTTTTCGCGCAATTGGACGATTTTCTCGGCCCGGAAAATCGTCTCGTATTTTACCGAATAGGCGAAAATCGCAGTGCCGACCAAGGCGACGATGGCGAGCACGTTGAGGAGCCGGATCATCAGCCCTTTCTCCTGCTTTGCTGGGGCAGATGCGCGAGCGCGACGAGCGCGGCATCGAGGGAATGCGGCGGCGCGTCCGTGCGCGCGGCGAAACGCAACTTGGCCGAACGCGCGCGGGGGTTTTCGCTCGTTTCGGCGGCGCAGGCCTCGACCGGCTGCTTGCCGATGAGCGTAAAGCTCGGCGCGGGCTTTTGCGGCTCGCCGGGCAAAGGCCGCGATTTGGCCTCGCCGCGGCCTGACCGCGCGGCGAAGAATTGCTTGACGATGCGGTCTTCGAGCGAATGGAAGGTCACGACGGCAAGCCGGCCACCCGGCTTTAGCCGGTGTTCGGCCGCCGAAAGGGCCGCGACGAGTTCGCCGAGTTCGTCATTGACCGCAATGCGCAACGCCTGGAAGCTGCGCGTCGCCGGATGGATCGCCCCCGGCCGCGCCGGAGCCACGCGTGCGATCAGCGAGGCAAGCTGCGCGGTGGTGGTGATCGGCGCTTCGGTGCGCGCCGCGACAATGGCCTTGGCGATGCGCCGCGCCGCACGCTCTTCGCCGAAATGATAGAAGATGTCGGCGAGTAGCGCCTCGTCGGCTTTGTTGACGAGATCGGCGGCGCTCTCGCCACGCCCGCTCATCCGCATATCGAGCGGACCGTCGTTGCGGAACGAAAAGCCGCGCCCGGCCTCGTCGAGCTGCATCGATGAGACGCCAATGTCGAAGACGATGCCGTCGAACGCGCCGATGCCCTGTGCTTCGGCGACAATGTCGAGTTCGGAGAAGCGCGCTTCGACAAGCGTCAGCCGGCCGCCCGCGGCCTCGACGAGATCGAAGCCACCGGCAATGGCGCGCGGATCGCGGTCGAGCGCCAGAACCGTCGTGTCGGGAATGGCAAGGATCGCCGCGGAATAGCCGCCGGCGCCAAAGGTCGCGTCGAGATAGACGCCGCCCGGATGCGGAGCCAGGGCTTCCAGAACCTCCGCACGAAGCACGGGAATGTGGCGGGCCAGTCCGCCAGCGGCGACGTGCTGAAGATCGCCGCGGCCCGAATTCATTCCCGTGCTCCATGTGGCGGCGGCGGCCCGTCCGGCGCCGCGGATTGGGATCCAAGCTGTTTCCGTAAAACGCGCGATCGAGCTTTGGCCTCCTCGAAATGCGCCTGAAAACGGCTCGGCTCCCAGATCTGAAACCTGTCTCCCTTTCCGAGGAAGGTCACTTCCTGCGTAATCTGCGTAATAGCCTTGATCGTCTCCGAGAGAACGACGCGGCCCTCCGCATCCACTTTCAAAATCTCGCTGGCGCCAAAAAGTGCCGTCGAGAGATGATCCCGTTCTTCCGAATAGGGCGCGTGCCGCGCCAAAAGCTGATCGATTTCCCGCAACAGGGCGTTGCCGCCGCAATCGACAGCCTCGCCTTCCAAGGCCGGATGCACGAAGAGCCCGTCGAATCCGTCGCGTGCCAGAACCGCCCTGAATGGCGCCGGGATCGACACGCGACCCTTCGCATCCAGCCGATTGGTGAAACACGAGACGAACCGGTCCAAGCCCCCGCCTCCGCCACCCCAAACGCCACGCCGCAAAACAATCCCAGGCCGGCTCGCCGCCTCTGGCCGCCCAAACGCCAAGCGGCGCAGCGAGCCTCAACCATGGGATAGCTTGGGATAACATGGGATCTGGATGGGGTCAATCTGGGTTGTGGCGCCATGCCATGGGCGCGCGAGGCCCACGCAAGATTCAACCGCATTAGAAATTGTTAGGGTTAACACCCCGTTGAAACGGCGGAATCGGGCCGAAGTGCCGACGAAAAAAGCTCATTTCGGGGTTTTATCGCGCGGCTCGACGCGTTGGCATGATCGAGGCGGCTGGATAGGGGCCGCTTGAAGGCGCGACGCGCCTAACCCAGCGGCTCGCGGCGCATTTCCTCGGCGAAAAGCTTTTCGACGAGGTCCGGCGTGATCACCACGTGGCTGCCTTCGAGCGTTGCGGCGAGCATGAGCCATTGCCAGACCCGAACGAAGGCGGCCTCCGGCGTTGTGCCATCGGCGTCCTCCGCCCGCGCCGGCCGTTCCAGCCAAAGTTCGAGATAAGGCGCAGCGAGCCGCAACTTCTGCCGTAAGACCGTCTCTGTGCAGGCGGGGATTTCGCAGACCGTCTTGATCTTTGCAGCGCCCTTGCCGCGGCCGAGCACGGTCGCGCGCGATGCCGTTCGTGCGCTGCTGCGCGATGTCTTGAGCGGCAGCGTCGGCGGCGGCAGAGGCGGCAGCAGAGCGCGCTTGCTGACCCGCGCGGTCTTGATCGGGACGGATTTGCGCGCCGCGATTTTTTTCGCTGCGGCGGATTTTGCCGCGGTCGGGACGGCCTTTTTGGCGACAGCCTTCTTCGAAGCGGCTTTCTTCGAGACTATTTTCTTCGCCGCGGCGCGCTTTTTCTGTCCCGCGCGCGACGCGGGCGCTTTCAATCCGCGCTTCGGTTTATCCTCCGACATCCCCGTCCCCGGCCGAGGCCGCCATCATGCGCCGGCACGTTCGATTTGCAAGGGCATCGGGCCGCCGTTCGCCCAATCCAGCAATTCGACGGTGTGGACAACCGGAATCGTCGTCCCGCTCGCGATCTGCATCAGGCAGCCGATATTGCCGAGCGCGATGATGTCGGGCCGCACCGACTCGATATTGGCGATTTTCCGCTCGCGCAGCCGCTCGGCGAAATAAGGCTGCATGATATTGTAGGTCCCCGCCGAGCCGCAGCAGATATGGCCTTCCGGAATCTCGCGCAGACGAAACCCTGCGGCTTTCAACAGGCGTTTCGGCTGATCGGTGATCTTCTGCCCGTGCTGCAGCGAACAGGCCGAATGATAGGCAACGACCTTGTCGTGTTGCTGCTTCGGCACGAGTCTAAGGCCAAGGCCGGCAACATATTCGCAAATGTCTTTTGCGAGACGTGAAACCTCCGCCGCCTTTTCGGCATAGGCGGGATCGTCGCGCAGCATGAAGCCGTAGTCCTTCAGCGTCGTCCCGCAGCCCGAGGCGGTGATGAGAATGGCGTCGAGACCGCCTTCTGCTTTGAGCTTCAGCCAAGCGTCGATATTGGCACGGGCGAAATCGAGCGCCTGCGGCGTCTTACCCATATGATGGACGAGCGCGCCGCAGCAGCCTTCGTCTTCGGCCTGGATCACCTCGATGCCATTGCGGGTGAGCAGACGGATCGCCGCTTCGTTGATGCGCGGGTTCAATGCTTCTTGCGCACAGCCCTTCATCAGCGCGACGCGGCCGCGCTTGGCGCCCTGCGCTGATGAAACCGCCGGTGCATGCGCCGGTCGCGGCAGATTGCGCGGCGCGAGCGCCAGCATGGCGATCACACGATCGACCAAGCGCGGCGTTTTGCGCGGCGCGCCGACGCTGCGCAGCAGCAAACGGCCGAGCGGCCGCAACAGGTGCGCGCCACGCAGCGCCAGCGCGAAGCGGCGCCGGTAAGGCAGGATCATTGCGAGCAGGCTGCGCATCGCCCGGTCGCCTAAGGGGCGCCGATACGTCTCTTCGATATGCGCGCGGGCATGATCGACGAGATGCATGTAATGCACGCCCGACGGACAGGTCGTCATGCAGGAAAGACAAGAGAGGCAACGATCGACGTGGGTGACGATGTCGGCCGGCGCCGCCCTGCCCTGCTCGAACATTTCCTTGATCAGGTAGATGCGGCCACGCGGACTGTCGAGTTCGTCACCTTCGAGCACATAGGTCGGACAGGTTGCCGTACAGAAGCCGCAATGGACACAGGAGCGCAGAATTTTTTCCGACACCGCCATATGACTGTCGGCGAGCTGCGTCTCCGTGAAAACAGTTTGCATGATCAGATACCCGCATACATGCGGCCGGGATTAAGGATGCCGTCCGGATCGAAGCTTGATTTGATGTCCCGCGTCAGCTTCAGCAAGGGCGGCGCCAGCGGCTCGAAGACATCGACCGTGCGGCGCACCTCATCTGGCGCGCGCACCAAGGTCGCGTGGCCGATCGTCTGGCCGTTACCCGCTTCTTTCAGTGCAGCGCGAATGGCTGCCGCGCCGGCGTCGCCAGCCGCCGCCACCGAGAGCCAGATGAGACCGCCGCCCCAGTCGTAATAATAGCGCGCCGTGAGCTGCCGCAAGACGAGATCGACGATCTTCGGTGCCCGCGTCGGCTGCACGGAGACGCGCCAGACCGCAGCCTCCGGCGGCGACACAAGCGGGACGACATTGCGGATCGCGCGCCAAAGCGCCCCGGCATAATCGGGCGCCAAAGCTTCGCCCTCGCCGAAGGGCGAGAGCGCACGGCGCAGAGCCGAGAGACGCTCGTCGACCGAGGCCTGCGGGCCTTCGAGCCGCAACAAAGTGAGCGGCTCCGGCGTTGCAAGCCCCGCCGGCAGATGCGCCGCGCCGCTGATCGAAAGCGGTGTGCCGAGCGCCGCACAAAGTGCGGCGATCGCCTTGCCGTCGGCAAGGCCGTAAAGCGCCAAAGCGCCCGAGATCGGCGGCTGCGGAAGCACCTTGAAGGTCGCCTCGGTGATCACGCCGAGCGTGCCATGACTGCCGCAGACGAGCTTCACCAGATCGAGGCCGGTAACGTTCTTCATCACCCGGCCGCCGGTCTTGATGATTTCGCCGCGGCCATTGACGAAGCGCAGGCCGATCAGGAAATCCCGCGCCGCGCCGGCGGAAATGCGGCGCGGACCGGAGCTGTTGCAAGCGGCCACGCCGCCGATCGTCGGCGCGCCTTGCGTGCCATAGAGTGCGCGATGGTCCATCGGCTCAAATGGCAAAGCCTGGTTCTTTTCGCCCAGCGCCGCCTCGATCTCTTCGAGCGGCGTGCCGGCGCGCGCGGAGATGACCAGTTCCGACGGCTCGTAAAGCGTGATGCCGGTGAGGCCACGCGTCGAAAATTTCGTATCGGTCTCGACCGGCCGGCCGAGACCGGCGCGCGTGCCGCCGCCTTCGATCGCCATGCGGCGGCGGCTTCCACGCGCCGCGGCAATGGCTTCGGCGGCCTCGGCCTCGGTTTTGGGGCTAATCGCATTCATGGGCGGTGAGCTAGCACGGAAGCCGCGGCCTGTCGCCGTTAAGCCGCCGCCCGCCCCTCGAGCGGAAAGACCTTGGCCGGGTTGAGCCGCCAGGCGGGATCGAAGGCGGCGCGGACGCGCATCTGCTGCGCCAGATCGACGGGGCTGAACTGGAACGGCATCAGATCGCGCTTCTCGATGCCGACACCATGCTCGCCGGTGAGACAGCCGCCGACCTCGACACAAAGTTTCAGGATTTCCTCGCCCGCCTTTTCGGCTTTCGCCTGCTCGGCCGGATCGTTGATATTGTAGAGCACGAGCGGATGCAGATTGCCGTCGCCGGCATGGAACACATTGGCGACGCGCAGGCCAAGCTCGGCCACGATCTCGTTCAGCCGGTGCAGCACCTGCGGCAGGCGCCCGGTCGGGATCGTGCCGTCCATGCAGATGTAATCAGCGACGCGGCCGGTCGCGCCGAAGGCGGATTTGCGGCCCTTCCAGATCGCGGCCGTCTCCATCGCCGATTTCGATTCCTTGACGACGCTGACGCCGTATTCCTTGGCGATGGCGACAATCTTGGCGAGTTCGGCATCGATCTCGGCGGGAGAGCCCTCCGACTCGATGATGAGCAGCGCGCCGGCATCGAGCGGATAGCCGGCATGGGCGAAGTCCTCGCAAATTTCGACGGCGAGCTTGTCCATGAATTCGATCGCGACGGGGATGATGCCGGCGCCGATGATCGCGGCGACGCAGCCGCCCGCCGCCTCGCTTGTTGGAAAGCCGAAGAGCACCGGCCGGGCATCTTCCGGCATCGGCAGGATGCGCAAAGTCGCTTCCGTCACGATGCCGAGCTGGCCTTCGGAGCCGACGACGAGGCCGATGAGATCGAGGCCCGGACTGTCGAGATAGCCGCCGCCGATCTCGACGATTGTGCCGTCGGCGAGCACCATTTTGACGCCCAGCACATTGTTGGTCGTCACACCATATTTGAGGCAATGCGCGCCGCCGGAATTCATGCCGATATTGCCGGCGATCGTGCAGGCAAGCTGCGACGACGGGTCCGGCGCATAAAAAAAGCGCTCCGCCGCGACTGCATTCGAAATCGAAAGGTTGGTGACGCCGGCCTGCACCCGGATCGTGCGGTTGGCGTAGTCGATGTCGAGGATGCGCGCCATTTTGGCGACGCCGACGACCACCGCATCCTCTTGCGGGATGGCGCCCCCGGCGAGCGACGTGCCGGCGCCGCGCGCGACGACGTTCACGCCCTCTTGATGCAGATAGGCCATGACGGACGCAAGCTCTTCCGTCGAGCGCGGCAGCACGACGGCAAGCGGCATGCGCCGGTAAGCCGTCAGCGCATCGGTCTCGAAGGCGCGCCGCTCGTCCTCGGTGGTGATGAGCGCTTCCGGCGGAAGCAGCGCTGCAAGGCCCGCGATGATCGTCTCGCGCCGGGCGAGGATTGTGGGATCAGGCGTGGGAAATTGAATGCCGGTCATGGCCCGACCATGCGCCGGGCGGCACGCGACCGCAAGAGCCTTGCCGTGGCCGGTACGGCACCGGCGATCAGTCCCACGTCTTGAACGGCGCTTTGGATAGGCTTGCGTTGAAATAGCGCGGATCCTCGGACACCTCCTGCAAGGCCCAATCCGGTTTTTCGAACGCCTTGCCTTCGCGCCTAAGCTCGATCTCGGCCATCACGAGCCCGTCGTTGTCGCCTTGGAAGACGTCGATCTGCCATTTATGGCCGCCGACGTTCTCCTCGTAGCGCGTCTTGTCGATGATGCTCGGCAGGCAGAGTTGGTCGAGCATCACATTGGCATCGTCGAGCGGAATGGCATATTCGAATTCGGCGCGGCTGATATGCCCCGGCCCCTTGATCGTGATGTAGGCATCGGGACCGGCGCTGCGGATGCGCACGACCCTCTCCTTGTCCGTCGAAAGATAGCCCTGGCGGATCAAGACGCCCGGCCCGCTCGGGCGCCAGCGCGCCTTATCGACCAAAAATTTGTGTTCGATCTCCTGACCCATCTTTCCCTCGCAATGTTGACGCGGCCGGTGCCGGCCCGATAGTTGGCCCCTATGGACGTCCCACATCGGCCGCGTATCGGCCTTTTCGTCACCTGTCTCGTCGATCTCTTCCGCCCGTCCATCGGCTGGGCGGCGGTCAAGCTGCTCGAAGACGCTGGCTGCCATGTCGCGGTGCCGGCGCAGACCTGCTGCGGCCAGCCGGCCTATAATTCCGGCGACCGGCGGCTCGCCAAAGACTTGGCGCGGCCGGTGATCGAAGCCTTCGCGTCTTACGATTATATCGTCGTTCCCTCCGGCTCCTGTGCCGGCATGCTGGCGAAACATTATCCGGCGCTGTTCGCCGACGACGAATTCGCCGCCAGGGCCGAGGCTTTCGCCGCCAAGATTTACGAGCTTTCAGACTTTCTTGTCACCGTCTTGAAGGTCGGCGCGGTCGACGCCGAATTTCCCCGTCGCGTGACCTATCATGACGCGTGCTCCGGCCTGCGCGAGCTCGGCATCGCCGATCAGCCGCGCAAACTGCTCGGCACGGTGCGCGGGCTCGATCTCGTCGAAATGGAAGATCATGAGCGCTGCTGCGGCTTCGGCGGCACGTTCGCGGTGAAATATGGCGAGATCTCCGCCGCGATTGTCGAGGAAAAGGCCGCAGCCGCCGAGGCGAGCGGCGCGCCGGTTCTGCTCGCCGGCGATTTGGGCTGCCTGATGAATATCGCCGGACGGTTGGCGCGCAAGGGCAGCGCGATCGAGGTCCGCCATTTCGCCGAAGTGCTCGCCGGCATGGCCGATGTGCCGGCGATCGGCGCGCCGGGGAAGCGATGAGCGCGCCGTCAGATCACGATGGTTTTGGAGCGAATCGATCCAAAACCATAAACGTGATCGATTCTAAAAACTCAGAGCGGGATTCACGCGAAAAACCGGCATCCACTTTTTCGCATCCCGCTCTGAGCACGGCGGATTTCACCGCCAACGCGCATCGTGCCTTGGGCGACGCGCATTTGCAGCAGGCGCTCACTGTCTCGCGCGATGGCTTCATCGCCAAGCGCGCCAAGGCCATCGCGCGGCTGCCGGAATTCGAGGCGCTGCGCGACGCTGCGCGCGACATCAAGGAGCATACGCTCGCGCATCTCGACCTTTATCTCGAAGCCTATGAAGCGAAGGTTTTGGCCTCAGGCGGCACGGTGCATTATGCCCGCACGCCGGAAGCCGCCAATGCCGTCGTGCTCGACATCTGCCGCAAGCGCGGCGCGAGAAGCGTCGCCAAAGGCAAGTCGATGATCGGCGAGGAAATCGGCCTCAATGCCGCGCTCGAAGCGGCCGGCATCGCACCGGTCGAGACCGATCTCGGCGAATATGTCATCCAGCTCCGCCATGAAATGCCCTCGCATATCATCGCGCCGGCGGTGCATCTCACCAAGGACCAGATCGCGGCGGACTTCCGGCGCGCCCACAAAGATTTGCCGCAGGAGCGCGACCTGACCGAACCCGCCGCGCTCTTGACGGAAGCACGCAAAATCCTGCGCGAAAAATTCCTCGCCGCCGATATCGGCATCACCGGCGCGAATTTCCTGATCGCCGAAACCGGCGCCTCGATCATCGTCACCAACGAGGGCAACGGCGACCTCTCGCAGAGCCTGCCGAAGGTCCATATCATCCTCGCTTCGATCGAGAAGCTCGTGCCGACGCTCGAAGATGCCGGCACGCTGCTGCGCGTGCTGGCGCGCTCGGCGACCGGACAGGACATGTCGGTCTATACGACGCTCTCGACCGGCCCGCGCCGGCCGGGCGACCCCGACGGGCCGGACGAATATCACGTCATCCTGCTCGACAATGGCCGCACGAAAATGCTCGGCAGCGATTTCGCCGAGATGCTCCGCTGCATCCGCTGCGGCGCCTGCCTGAACCATTGCCCGGTCTATCAGTCGATCGGCGGTCACGCCTATGGCTCGATCTATCCCGGACCGATGGGATCGGTGCTGACGCCAGGGCTCTACGGCCTCGATCATGCGGCCGATCTGCCGCAAGCCTCGACACTCTGCGGCGCCTGCGAAAGTGTCTGCCCGGTGCGCATACCGCTGCCGAAATTGCTGCGGCACTGGCGCGAACGCGGCTTCGCGCGGCATTTGGGCCCCGAGACGCAAAGGCTTGGCCTCGCATTCTGGGGCTTTTTCGCCAAGCGGCCGCAGCTCTACGGCTTGGCGACACAGATGGGGGTGCGGGCGCTGGCGCTTCTCGGCGGACGGGGTCGGTTCCGCAGCCTGCCGTTCGCCAATGGCTGGACGGCTCAGCGCGATTTCCCGGCGCCGCAAGGCGAGACCTTTCAGGCGCAATTCGCGGCGCGGAAAAAGCCATGAGCGACCGGGCGAAAATCTTCGCCGCCATCCGCCGCGCGCTGGGGGTCACCGGCGCGGAAGCGGCGCGCCGGCGTGCGGTCGACGCGCGGCTTGCCGATCCGCCTGAAAGCGTCATCCCGGCGCGGGGCCAAACCGCCGATCGCGTCGCTCTCTTTCGTGCCGAGGCGGAGCGCGTTTTCGCGACGGTCGAAGTCCTCGCTGCGGCTGCGGATATACCGGCGCGCATCGCCGATTTTTTGCGCGCCAAAAATCTGCCGCCGCGCCTGCGCATGGGCGCTGACCCTTATCTTGCCGCCCTGCCCTGGGCGGCGACGGCGCTGACGCTCGACGAAGGCCGCGCCGACGGCGGCGACCGTGTCGGTCTGAGCCATGCCTTTGCCGGCATCGCAGAGACCGGCACGCTGGCGCTCGTCTCCGGCCCCGACAATCCGACGACGCTCAACTTTCTGCCGGAGACGCATATCGTCGTCGTCGAAGCGCAAAAAATTCTCGGTGATTACGAGACCTTCTGGCAGGACTTGCGGGCCGCCTATGGAGCGGGCGCCATGCCGCGCACGGTGAATTTCATCACCGGCCCGTCGCGCTCGGCCGATATCGAGCAGACCTTGCTGCTCGGCGCCCACGGCCCGCGGGCGCTGCATATTCTCATCGTCGGGACGGTTGCGGTTTGAGAGGTCGGCGCGAATGAGGCTCGGCCCGAAACGCCGTCCTATTCCGCCAAGACCCGCGCGGGCGGAAAGGCGACTTCGACGAACGTGCCTTCGTCCCTCTTGCTCTTGATGGTGAAATAGGCGCGGTTGGCCTCGACCAGCGCCTTGGTCAGCGGCAGGCCAAGGCCGGTACCGTTCGTCTGCCGCGAGGTCGCGATCTGGCGGAACGGTTCGAGCGCGGTTTCGATCTCCTTGTCCGACATGCCGATGCCAGTGTCGCGGATGCGGATCACCGCATTGCCGGTATCGGTCAGCGCCGAGGAGATGATGACCTGGCCGCCCGGCTCGTTGAATTTGACGCCGTTCGAAAGCAGATTGAGCAGGATCTGGCGCAGCGAACGCTCGTCGGCGACGATCTTCGGCAGATGCGGCGAAAGCGACAGCCGCATGATGACCCGCGCCTGATTGGCTTGCGGCTGCATGATGCCCACCGCCTCGGTGATCGCCCGGTTGATATCGACCGAGACGAACTGAAGATCCATCTTGCCCGCCTCGATCTTCGAAAGATCGAGGAGGTCGTTGACGAGGCTCATCACATGCGTGCCGGAGGTATGGATGTCGCGCAGATAATCGCGATAGCGCTCGTTGCCGACAGGGCCGAACCGCTCCTCAAGAATGACTTCAGCAAAGCCGATGATCGCATTGAGCGGCGTGCGGATTTCGTGGCTGACCTTGGCGAGGAAATCGGATTTCAGCGCACTCGCTCGCTCGGCCTCCTGGCGCGCCTGCTGAAGTTCTTCCTCGACTTTCTTCCAATGCGTCATGTCCCTGAAAAGCGCGCAGAATTTCTGCTGCGCGGGATCGCTCTGGGCAGGCCCGACGCGGCTGAGCGTCATGAAGATCGGAATGAGGCCGCCCTGCTTGGCGCGGCCGTCGATTTCGCGGCCGTCGTTTAAGAGGCTGGCAACGCCGTTCGCCTTCACGCCCTCGAAATAATCGCTGACCTTGGACTGGCTGTCGGCGGCAATGAGCACGGTCAGCGGTTGACCCGCGACCTCACTCTGATCGTAGCCGAAGAGCGCCTCGCCCGAGCGGTTGAGCGAAACGATGTGACCGTTCGGATCGAGGATGGCGAGGCCGTCCGTCGCCGTATCGAGAATGGCGGAGAGTTCGCGCGCCTCGCCCTTCTGAATGCGCAGGTCCGCTTCGAGTTGCGCCGTCTGCTCGGCCTTGTCGTCGCGGCGCAAGGTCAGCAAAGTCGCTGGCAAATGGTCCCATTCGATCGCCTGCAGCCGCGCCCGCGCCGAAAACGTATCGCCGGAGGCCGTATGCACGCCGATCATGTCGCTGCCGGTCGGTGCCAGATTGAACATCCGCGCCATGCCGCCCGCCGCGTGAAAAGCGTCCTCGTCAGCAAAGCCCAAAAGATCCAGCAAGGTGCGGTTGGCATAGATCGCGACATTGTCGCGGCTGACCAGGATGCCGAGCGGCAGCCGGTCGAGGATCGCGGTGGCATTGGCGCCGACGATGGAAGCAGCCCCCAGCGGCAATTCCGGTTCGGCTTCGAGCGGCGGCGTCTCTTCGGCCAGCACGTCGCCGATCGCACGAAAAGCGGTCGCCTCGTCCTGCGACAGCAAGCCTTCCTCATCCGTGGGGACGGGCGGCTCGGAGACAGGCGGCTCGGAGATGCCAGCCTGCGCCTCGACGGGCAACACGACCGGCACAACCGGATGCAGCGGCACGACATTGTCGGATGGCGCAGACGTCTCCGCCTCGATCGCGGGGGCGGCTTCGTCGGGGACCGCTGCCGTCTCGGCGGATGACAGGCCGGTGTCTTCGGCAGCAGCCGGCGGCGGCAAATCCGCGGCCGGGGTCTCGGGTATGGGTTGGGGCAATGCGGCGCCCGCCTCTTGCAGGAACGGCCGCACCGCACTGTCGGTCAGCCGGTCGACATAGATGACGCCAAAGCCGCGATAGCCGTCGAAGGCCCGCTCGCGATCGAAGGCCGGCAGGCCGCCGAGCCCGACCGGGACCGCCGCAGCGGCGCCGGCGATCGGCCAGAGCACTTCGACGCCGCTGAAGGTCTCGTGCCGTGCAAAGGCACGCGCCAGCGGCCCGTCCGGCTCGCGATCGAGATATTTGGCCACATCGCCGAAGTCGCGGCCGAGGATGTTGGCGGCATCCTTGCCGACCACTTCGGCCAGCGGCGGGGTGATTTCGGTGACCTTGTCGCCGGCATCGGTGCGCCAGAGAAAGCGCACGTTGGTCCGCGTGCCGATCCGCGAGGCGAGCAGTTTGCGCACGTCGTCAAGGGTGAGAACCGGCAACGGCGTTTCCTCTACAGGGGCTGCGGCGATCGGGGCGGCCTGTAGCCGCGCGAGCAATGCGCCGACGCCGAGAGTTGCGGCGACGAAAAGAGCCCCGTGCGTGGCATCGGCAATGCGACGGCTGAGGAAGGTGATCGTCTCGCAGCCGGGCGTCAGCGTGAAGGCCAACCGCTCAAGCCGCGGTGCGCCGTCGAGAGCCAGCGTCTCGGCCTGCGCGGCGAGGCGCTTGGCGCCATCGTCCGTGCCGGCGAAGAGGCGCGCCGTCAGTGCGGCGAGATCAGGAGCCTGAAACAGCGTCAGCAGAGTTTGGCTGGCAGCGATGATTCGGTGCCCCGAATCGGCCGGCGCCGCGACAAGGAAGGGGATCGCCTCATCGCGCAGGGACAAAGCCCGCAGCGCAGTCTCAATCGCCTGGGGGCTAATCCCGGGCTCGCTGATATAGGCCATCATCGCGGCAGAGGCTCTCTTCCGGTCTCGTCATCGGCCCCCTCCGCCGCCACGGATAGCCTTAACGAAGTCCTAAAGGTTCGCCGTGCGGTGGTCCATAAGTCCCTAGCATTTCTGCCCAAGTTGATCGATTCTTGCTTAATGCGCGGCGGAATGGGAAAGATGCGCCCGGGTGACCTTCCACCGGAACGGAGCAGACCTGCACTGCGCAGCCTTGCAATGCCGGGGCGATCTTAATAGTTTGCGCCGCGAAAACGTCACGCCGCCATAGCTCAGCTGGTTAGAGCGCTAGATTGTGGATCTAGAGGTCCCCCGTTCGAACCGGGGTGGCGGTACCATCAAACGATCGGCCAATGTCCTTCAATTCGAAAGTCGGAGCGCCGCAGCCCTTCGGGGCGGCGACAGGCGAAGCGACCCTTTTCGCCGTGCTCGTGACGCTCAGCGTCTCCCATCTTCTGAACGATACCGTCCAATCGCTGCTGCCGGCGGTCTATCCGATTCTCAAGACCTCCTTCCGGCTGAGCTTCAGCCAAGTCGGTCTGATCACCCTCGCCTTCCAGCTCACCGGTTCGCTGCTGCAGCCCATGATCGGGCTTTATACGGACAGGAACCCGAAGCCCTACTCGCTGCCGTTTGGCATGGGGGTGACGCTCTGCGGCCTCGTTTTGCTGGCGTTCGCCGGGCATTTCTACACCGTGCTTATTGCGGCGGCGCTGATCGGCGTCGGCTCCTCGGTGTTCCATCCGGAATCCTCGCGCGTCGCGCGGCTGGCATCGGGAGGCCAACATGGCCTGGCGCAATCGCTGTTCCAGGTCGGCGGCAACACCGGCGCCGCGATCGGCCCGCTGCTGGCGGCGCTCGTCATCGTGCCTTTCGGCCAGAGAGCGATCGCTTGGCTTGCGCTGCTGCCGCTGATGGGCATTTTCCTGCTCGCCAACATCAGTCGCTGGTATGCGGCGCGCATCGCCGCCGCGCCGAAGCGCGCCAGACCGGTCGGCGCCGGCCACGGCCTGACCCGCCGGCATATCGCGGCCTCGGTCGCGATCCTGCTCGCGCTGATGTTCTCGAAATTCGTCTATCTCGCGAGCTTCAACAGCTATTACACGTTCTATCTGATCCAGAAGTTTCATCTGCCCGTGCAGACGGCGCAGATCTGTCTCTTCGTTTTCCTCGGCGCGTCGGCGCTCGGCACCTTCTTCGGCGGCCCGATCGGCGACCGGATCGGCCGGCGTTATGTAATTTGGGGGTCGATCCTCGGCGTCCTGCCCTTCACGCTCGCATTGCCCTACGCCAACCTGCCGACGACCATCGCGCTCAGCTTCATCATCGGCTTCGTGTTGTCGTCGGCCTTCGCAGCGATCGTCGTCTATGCGCAAGAATTGTTGCCCGAACGGGTCGGCGCGGTGGCCGGGCTCTTCTTCGGCCTGGCTTTCGGTATAGCAGGGCTTGGTGCGGCGCTTCTTGGCGTGCTGGCCGATGCAACCAGCATCACTTTCGTCTATCAGCTGACAGCATTCCTGCCGCTGATCGGCATCCTTGCTTATTTTCTACCGCGCAATCTCTAGACCAACCGCGCGTTGACAACGCCGGATCGGCAACGCCGATCCGCTGCTCCAAGAGGCGCGCCACGGCCCCGCGATGTCGTGATCTGGCGCCGATAGACTTTTGTCGCGCCCGGGGGCACAAATCCGCTCCGGAATCCGATGCGGCGCAATTTTGGAGAAGGCAATGCAAACGGCGGCGTTCTTGGCTCTCGTCCTCCATGCGCATCAGCCGGCGATCGGCGCGACGCATTATCAGCCGTACCATCCGCCGCTCGCGAGCCTCGACCTCATGGTCGACAGCAATAACGTGCGCGTTCTCGCCGCGCGCAATGTCAGCGTGGCGCTGCGCAGTTCGGAATATTCCGACCTCGATATTTCGCATACTTTTCATGTCGCCTGCACGCTGCCGCCCAATTACGGGCTGTGGCGCGTACGCGCCTGGGCCGATACGGTCTATAATCTGCTGCCGGTGACGATCGTCGAATATAAATATTATGACCCGACTTACGTCGAACTCGAGATCGAGCCATCAACCTTCATCGACACGATCGACGAGAACGGCGTCGGCCCGCATCACGTGCATATCGACTTTTACGCCCGCGATTGAGCGGCCTTAGAGCGGGACGCGAAAAAGTGTCAGCGGTTTTTTCGCGAAAAATCCCGCTCTAAACGATGAGAATCGATCACGTTCATGATTTCGGGCCAATTCGATCCGAAATCATCGTGGTCTAGTTGCATATTGGCGCCGCAGCGGACGCAACACGAAGATCGCCAGAAGCGCCGTCGCAATATTGAGCCCGGCAGCGATCCAGAAGACGAGGTGCCAGCTCCCCGTCCATTCCGTGAGCTTGCTCGAAAGCGGCACGAGCAGCGCGGCCGTGCCCTTCGCCGTATAAAGCAGGCCGGCATTGGTCGTGGCAAACTTCGCGCCGAATGCGTCGGTGCAGGTCGCCGGAAACAGCGAATAGATTTCGCCCCAGCCGAAGAACACAAGGCCGCTCAACAGCACGAACAGGCCGGGTGTATGGCCATATTTGCTCAAGGCGAGAATGGCGAGACCTTCGACGCCGAAGGCCAGGAACATTGTGTGCTCGCGGCCGATGCGGTCCGAGACCCAGCCGAAAAACGGGCGCGTGAGACCGTTGAGCGTGCGGTCGAGCGCGAGCGCGAAGGTCAGCGCCGGCAGCGTGAAACTCAGGACACTCACCGGCACTTTGGCGACGCCGAAATCCTTGGCGATCGGTGCGAGCTGCGCGGTCGCCATCAGGCCGCCCGCCGCCATCATCACGAACATCGCATAGAGCAGCCAGAACAGCGGCGTGCGCAGAATTTCGCGCGGCGCATATTGGCGGCGCGTCTCTTCTGCCGCATGGGCCGGCGCCTCCGTTGCGTCGGCCTTGCCGGGCGAGCGCAGCAGCAGCGCGCAGAGACAAACGGCGATCCCCTGCCCCAGCCCGAAATAAAGGAAAGCGCTCTGGTAGCCGTGCGTCGCGATGACATTAGAAATCGGCACGATGGTCAGCGCCGAGCCGATGCCGAAACCCGCTGCCGTCAAGCCGGCAGCGAGGCCGCGGTGATCGGGAAACCATTTCATCGCATTGCCGACGCAAGTCCCATAGATCGCGCCGGCGCCGATACCGCCAATCGCCTGCGCGATATAGAGACCGGACAGGCTGGTGACCTGCGAGTTCAACACCCAGGCGACGGCGACGAGCAAGCCGCCGAAGGCAATCAGCGGCCGCGGACCAAAAAGGTCCTCGAAATAGCCTTCGAAGGGGACGAGCCAGGTTTCGCAGACGACGAAGATGGTGAAGGCGACCTGGATCGCCGCCGGTTTCCAGCCGAACGCCGTATGCAACGGCCCGACGAAGAGGGTCCAGCCATATTGCAGATTGGCGATCATCGTCATGCAGACGATGCCAAGGAAGAGTTGGGCCCAACGATAGGTGCTGCGGCTTTGCGAAATAACGACGTCTTCCCCCGCAGCAACGCTCATTTCACACGTCCCTTTTTGTGGCGGGCGAATTTGGCGAGAGAAACGCAGGGCGGCAAGAATTTTTTCCGCGGCCTGGCGCAAAAAACATGATGATCTGCAAAGTATTGCAGCGCAGCATGCCATGCGCCTTCATGCTGCTCCTGCGAAACGATCGCGCTCCGCGCGCGTTCAACTTGGCTATTGCGATCAGTGATCGTGAAGGGTGGACAAGACCGGTGAAATTGCGGCATTGGACACACCGGACATCGCCAGGCGCGGCCGCCGACTTCCACGACAATTTGGGCTGAAGGGTTTGGATTGATGAGAATATGCGTAATCGGCGCTGGCGCGATTGGCGGCTTGCTCGCGGCGCGGCTCGCGCACGCGGGCGAGGAGGTCAGCGTCATCGCCCGCGGTCCGCATCTCGCCGCGATCCGTGCCGACGGCCTGCGGCTGATCGAAGGCGGACAAGAGATCGTCGCCAAAGTCCAAGCCTCGAACCGCATCGGCGATGTCGGCGAACAAGATCTCGTGATCCTTGGCATGAAGGCGCATCAGGTCGCCGCCGTCGTGCACGACCTGGCGGCGATCTACGCTCCGCAGACCGCGGTGCTGACGGCGCAGAACGGCATCCCTTGGTGGTATTTCTTCAAGCACGGCGGCCCGCATGAGGGCGCGCGGCTCGAGAGCGTCGATCCCGGCGGCATCATTGCCGACGCTCTGCCGATCGATCGCGTTCTCGCCAGCGTCGTCTATCCGGCCGCAGAGATCGAGCGCCCCGGCGTCATCCGCCATATCGAGGGCTATCGCTTCTCCCTCGCCGAGCTTGACGGCAAACCGACCGAAAGGCTCGAGCGGATCGCCGCGGCCTTCACCCGCGCCGGCTTCAAGGCGCCGATCGTCACCGATATCCGCGCCGAACTCTGGACCAAGCTTTGGGGCAATGCGACCTTCAACCCGATCAGCGCGCTGACGCATGCGACGCTGGAGGACATCTGCCGCTTTGCGCTGACGCGCAGGCTCGCCGAGGACGTCATGCGCGAAGTCAAGGCGATCGGGGAAGCGCTCGGCATCCGCTTCCGCATCCCGCTCGAAAAGCGGATCGCCGGTGCCGAAGCCGTCGGTCCGCATAAGACCTCGATGCTGCAGGATGTCGAGACTGGTCGCGCGCTCGAAGCCGATGCGCTGCTCGGCTCGGTCATCGAGCTTGGGCGCATCGTCAACGTGCCTTCGCCGCATCTCGATTCGCTCTATGCGCTCGTCAAGCTTCTTGGTGAAACGCTGGCCCGGGAAAAGGGCCGCCTCGTCGTCGAGCCGGCTTAGCCGGCGCTTTATTGGGGAATAGACATGAGTTCGATCCGGACCTTGCAAGACCTGCTCGCTGTCGGGCGCGGCGATGCCGCCGCCGTCACGGCGCCCGGCGCGCGGGACCTCACCTACGACGCCTTCCGCAAGCTTGTCGCGGGGACGATCGCGACGCTCAACGGTTTTGGCATCGGCCGCAACGATCGCATTGCCATCGTCCTGCCCAACGGGCCGGACATGGCGACGACGTTCGTGGCTGTTGCCACCGGAGCAACGGCCGCGCCGCTCAATCCCGCCTACAAGGCGGACGAGTTTGAATTCTATATGAGCGACCTCGGCGCCAAGGCCCTGATCGTCGAGGCCGGCAGCAAGTCGCCGGCCATCGAGGTCGCGCGCAAGCTCGGCATCACAGTCTTGACGCTGACACCCGATGCGGGCGGCATCGCCGGTACCTTCACACTCTCGGGCGGCGTGCCGAAGGCCGCAGCCAACCCCGGCGCCGGCGCAAGCGACGACGTCGCGCTCATCCTGCATACATCGGGTACGACATCGCGGCCGAAGATCGTGCCGCTGACGCAGGCCAATGTCACCGCCTCGGCGCAGAACATCGCGACCAGCCTCGAATTCTCCGATGCCGATCGCGGCCTCAACATCATGCCGCTGTTTCACATCCATGGGCTGATCGCGGGCCTGCTGGCGCCGCTTTCACGTGGCGGCCAGATTTTCTGCACGCCGGGATTCAATGCCCTCAAATTCTTCGCCTGGATGGAAGAGTGCAAGCCGACCTGGTACACGGCGGTGCCGACCATGCATCAGGCGATCCTGGCGCGGGCCGGACATAACAAAGCGACCATCGCACGCTATCCGCTGCGCTTCCTTCGCTCTTCATCAGCGTCGATGCCGCCGCAATTGATCAGCGAGCTTGAGGCGACCTTCAACGCGCCGCTGATCGAAGCTTATGGCATGACCGAAGCCTCGCATCAGATGGCCTCCAATCCCCTGCGCGGCAAGCGCAAGCCCGGCGCCGTCGGGCTGCCGGCCGGTCCCGAGATCGCCATCATGGACGAGGACGGCAACCTGCTTGGCACCGGCGAGATCGGCGAAGTCGTCATTCGCGGCGCCAACGTCACCCAAGGCTATGAGAACAATCCCAAAGCCAACGCCAGCGCCTTCACCAACGGCTGGTTCCGGACCGGCGACCAAGGCATGATCGACGCCGAAGGCCACTTGAGCCTGACCGGCCGCATCAAGGAAATCATCATCCGCGGCGGCGAAAAGATCTCGCCGCGCGAAGTCGATGAAGCGCTGCTCGATCACCCGGCCGTCGAACAGGTCGTCACGTTCGCCCTGCCCCACGACAAGCTCGGCGAGGAAGTCGCCGCCGCCGTCGTTCTGCGCGAGGGGCAAGCGGCGACGGAATCGGAGCTGCGCGATTTCTTGTCGGCGCGGCTCGCGGCGTTCAAGACACCGCGAAAGATTATCTTTCTCGCTGAAATTCCGAAGGGCGCGACAGGCAAATTGCAGCGCATCGGCCTCGCCCAAAAGCTCGGCCTCGCTTAGGCACGTGCGGCCGTTTCTGCGTAGAACGAGTCTGCGCCAAACAAATCGGGACGCCCGCAGGCGTCCCATTTTTATGACCTCAACAGTTCGAAACCGAGCGCGTGCGCGACTCGCCCGTGTCCTCATCGTGCACTGTCTTCGTATGCGTTTCGCAGCCGGTTCCCGGGCCGTCCCGCCCGACGTGTACACCGACGACGCCCGGAACACCGACATAGGCGCCGCCATGCGGATGCGAGTCGTAATGCTCGGTATGCGTCGTTGTCACTTCGTCGGCCTGCACGACCGGCGCGGAAAGCCAAAAGATCGCGCCTGCTGCAAGCGCGAGCTTACCCATTGTTTGCATTTTCCTCTCCCTCGTTGAGGACCGCGGGAGCGGTCCTGCCGGCAACGGCCATGGCCAAATCCGGTTCCGCGAAAACACTGCGCTTGCTGCAATGACGCGAGCGCGGCGTTTCCGCGCCGCTATATTCGGCCCAGGAGAACGAGGATGATGACGATGAGCAGGATGAGTCCGATGCCGCCGGACGGGTAATAGCCCCAGCCAGACGAATACGGCCAGCTCGGCAGACCGCCGATCAAAAGCAATATCAGGATAATGATCAAAATCGTCGAAAGCATGAGGCTCCTCCACCTGAGCTTTGCGTGATGCTCAGGCGAGGCTAACGGCGAAGTGAACTGTGAGTTCCCGTTGCGTCGCGCCAAGCGCTATTGCGCTGCGGTCAACAGGCTGGGGCGCGTATGATCGAGGTAGGCTTTCAGCATGGCCGCGCGCAGGCCATTGGCAAAGCCCGAAGGGTGGCCGTCACCGACGATGATCAAAGCCTTCCCCGGATAAGCGCGCAGGTCGAGCGTGACATCGAGTACATCGAGACCCGCGCCGCGCATTTTCGCGATAATGTCCTCATCGTTGTAATGCGCATGACGCAGCCATTTCGCATTGTCGCTGTCGTCGCGGATATAGAGGATGATTGTCGGAGCGCCATATTGGACGCGCGCCAACGCCGCCGCCTGGGCGAGGATTGCGACGTAGAGATCGATGTCTTCGTCGCGCGGACCGCCGAAGACCGGTTCGATGAACGCCTGATACATCGCAGTATTGCGGAATAGTTCGGCCAAAACCGTGCCTTGCGCCGCGCAGGTGCCGCGAAAGACCGGCCGGCCGCTCTCGAGGACATAACGCGGGGCACGCAGCATGAAGCCATCGATACAGGCCGCCCGCGTGACGTGGAAAGCCGCGGTCTCGTAGACGAAGAGCTTGACGCGGCCGCGGAGCTGTTTGTCGTAGAGCTTGGTTTCGAGCGCACGCAAGAACTGTTGCGGCCCGTAGCCCGGAAATCCGAAATTCGTGACCCCGAGCTTTCGGCGATAAAGATCGGAAAAAATCTGCGGCAACGTCGCGTTGTCATCGAGGCCGGTGCCAAAAACGAAGGAATCACCGAAGAATGCGACGAGCGGTCCGTCCGGTGCGGATATGACTTTGCGGTTGAGAGCATCGTCGATCGTATAATGCGCGTCATAAATGACGCGGTTCGACCTCGCGAAAAATTTTCTATTTCGGAAGATGCCGGGATGCTGGGCGCCCCAGCCAAGGATCGGCCGATTTCCGGAATAGCCGCTCGCCCTCGTCTCGTTCGGCCGGGCGAGGACGAGAACGGCGCTGGCCTCGACCGCCGCCAGACCGACGAGAAGCGACGCCGCTACAAGGGCGAGACTGCGGAGCCAGCCGCGCGTCGCGCCGACAAGAAAGGCTGCGAGCGCCGCAGCCAGACCGAGATATTCGACGCCGCCCCAATTGCTGTAGGGGGCGAAAAAAACAACCAGCCCCATCGCCAGAATGAAAAGCGGAACGAGAATTTTTGCGACGCGTGCCGCCACCCGACACTCCGAATATGCAAATCAGCCGGCCGGAGAGGGAGCGTGGGCGCCGCGGATCTGCGGAGCCGGCGCGTTCACCCCTTCGCCTCCGGCAGATTGAGCCGGATATGCAATTCGCGCAATTGTTTCGGCGTAACCGGCGATGGCGCGCTCATAAGCAGGTCTTCGGCCTTCTGGTTCATCGGGAAGACGACCACTTCGCGTAGATTCTCCTCGCCCGCGAGCAGCATGACGATCCGATCGACCCCCGGTGCGATGCCGCCGTGCGGCGGGGCGCCATATTGGAACGCCCGATACATGCCGCCGAACTTCTGCTCCAGCACATCCTCGCCATAGCCGGCGAGTGCGAAGGCCTTGCGCATGACGTCCGGGCGATGATTACGGATAGCGCCGGAGGAGAGCTCGATCCCGTTGCAGACGATGTCGTATTGAAAAGCCTTGATCCCCAGGATCGTGTCGCGATCCGCCGGGTCGAGCGCGATGAAATGGTCGTGCGGAAAATTCGGCATCGAGAAAGGATTGTGCGAGAAGTCGATCTTGCCGTCTTCCTCGTTCCATTCGTACATCGGGAAATCGACGATCCAGCAGAATTCGAAGACATCCGTCTTCGAAAGCCCAAGTTCGCTGCCGATCTTGAGCCGCGCAGCCCCGGCGAGCTTCGCCGCCTTCGCCTCCTGATCGCAGACGAAGAAGACCGCATCGCCCGCCCCGATACCGGCCTTGGCGGCAATCGCTTGCTGCGCCTCGGCCGGCAGGAATTTGGCGATCGGCCCCTTCCCGCTGAGCCCGCCTTCTGCCCGTTCGAAAATCACATAGCCGAGCCCCGGTGCGCCTTCGCCGCGCGCCCAATCGTTGAGCTTGTCGAAGAAGGACCGCGGCTGCGCCCCGGCGCCCGGCGCGGGAATGGCCCGCACGATGCCGCCGGCCTTAATGACGTTCTTGAAGGCGTTGAACGTCACATCCTCGCGCGCAAATTCCGCGGTGACGTCGGCGATGACCAGCGGATTGCGCAAATCCGGCTTGTCCGACCCATATTTCAGCATGGCCTCGGCATAGGGGATCAGCGGAAATTTCGGCGTGACCGGCTTGCCGTGGCCGAATTCCTCGAAGATGCCGCGCAGCACCGGCTCGATCGCGGCGAAGACATCCTCCTGCGTGACGAAACTCATCTCGCAATCGAGCTGATAGAATTCGCCGGGGCTGCGGTCGGCGCGCGCGTCCTCATCGCGGAAACAGGGGGCGATTTGGAAATAGCGGTCGAAGCCGGCGACCATGAGAAGCTGCTTGAATTGCTGCGGCGCCTGCGGCAGCGCGTAGAACTTGCCGGGATGCAGCCGCGACGGCACGAGAAAATCGCGCGCGCCCTCGGGACTCGAGGCGGTAAGGATCGGCGTCTGGAACTCGAAGAAGCCTTGCGCCTTCATCCGTGCCCTGAGGCTGTCGATGATCGCGCCGCGCAGCATGATATTTTTGTGCAGCTTGTCGCGGCGCAGATCGAGGAAACGATATTTGAGGCGCATCTCTTCGGGGTATTGCTGATCGCCGAAGACGGGCAGCGGCAATTCCGCCGCCGGCCCGAGAACCTCGATGGCATTGACATAGATTTCGATGAAACCGGTCGGCATTTCCGGGTTTTCGGTGCCGGCCGGGCGCTTGCGCACGGTGCCGTCGATCCGCACCACCCATTCCGCACGCAGCTTCTCGGCCAGCGGAAAAGCCGGCGAATCCGGGTCAACGACGCATTGGGTGATGCCGTAATGGTCGCGCAGATCGATGAAGAGGACGCCGCCGTGATCGCGGATGCGGTGACACCAGCCGGAAAGCCGGATTTCGGCGCCGGCCTGCGCTTCGCGCAGATCGCCGCAAGTATGGGTGCGGTAACGATGCATGTCCTGTCACATCAAGGCGCGGGTCGGCGCGGTTTTTTATTTATTAAACGCGTTATAGGCGTCGCCGAAACCGCGCAAGCTCATCGGCACAGCCACCTCGTCGCCGGCAGCATCTTGGAACACGATGTTGCCGTCGGTCTGCAGGCTGCTCCAATGTGCGATGGCGGCCGGGTTCAGCTCGCCGCCCGCGATGCAGGCGCCGGGAATGCAGCGCTGCCATTGAAGCTCCAGGCCCCATTTGTCGTCTTTATCCGTACGGATATGCACCGAACTCGGGAAGGAAACATTGGCCGGCAGGCTGACGACGATATTCACGGGGTCGCCTGGATGTCTGCGGCCGATCGAGATGACCGCAATGACCTTATTGCTCGCGGTTTGGACCGTTTCGGCGACGGCACAGAGCGGCTCTGCCCCCTCTTCATGGGCGGGTTGGCAATGCAAGGTCCAGGACCCGAAGGCCTTCGATGTGATGTGCGGCGCGGCCGATTCGTCGGGCGATGGATTGGCCGCTTGCGCCAGGACCGGGGTCAAGAGACCGGCGATTAGAACCAAAGCGGGGAAAAAGGACTTGGTGAACATGAGGACCGGGCGCTCCGACATTTTGGCGGCGCCTTGCATATACGAGAAAGCGGCGCCGAGAAAGCGGCGGATCAAGCGGGCCTAACCCAAGGCTGGAAGCCGGGCCGCCTTTCCAGTATCAAGCCTTGATGAGCCTGATTACCTCGAATCGTGACCTGGCGGAGGCCTGCCGCCGGCTTTCGGACCACCCCTTTATCACCGTCGATACCGAATTTCTTCGCGAGACGACCTTCTGGCCGCAGCTCTGCGTGGTCCAGATTGCTTCTCCGACGGAAGCCATCGCCGTCGACGCACTGGCCGAAGGCCTTGATCTTTCACCCGTTTTTGCCTTGATGGCCAATCCGGAGGTGATCAAGGTCTTCCATGCCGCCCGGCAGGACATCGAAATCATTTGGAATCTGGCCAAGCTCATCCCGGCGCCCCTGTTCGACACCCAAGTCGCCGCCATGGTCTGCGGCTTCGGCGAGCAGATCGCATATGGCGAGCTGGTCCAGGCGGTCTGCAAGGTCGCGCTCGACAAATCTTCCCGCTTCACCGACTGGTCGCGGCGGCCGCTCTCAGAGGCGCAGGTCAATTATGCCATCGCCGACGTCACCTATCTGCGCGACATCTATCTCCATCTGCGCAAAAGGCTCGAATCGAGCGGCCGACTTTCCTGGCTGGACGACGAAATGGCCCAGCTCACGTCTGCGGACGTCTATGAACAACATCCCGAACGGGCCTGGGAGCGGTTTCGCGGCCGGGCGCGGCGGCCGCGCGATCTTGCCGTGCTGATGGAGCTCGCTGCCTGGCGCGAGGCGGAGGCGCAAAGCCGCGACGTGCCGCGCGGCCGGGTGCTCAAGGACGACGTGCTGATCGAGATCGCCACCGCCGCACCCAAAACCGCCGACGAGCTGGGCAATTTGCGCGCCTTTCCAAGGGGCATGGAGCGTTCGCGCGCCGGATCGGACATTCTCGCCGCAATCCAGCGCGGGCTCGCCCGCGATCCCAAAGCGCTGCCGAAAATCGAGCGCGAGCGCCGCAACGGCAATGGCGCCACCGTCGAGCTTCTCAAGGTGCTGCTGCGCCAGGTGAGCGAGGCGCATGACGTCGCGGCAAAAATGATCGCGACGGTCGAGGATTTGGAGACCCTCGCCGCAAACCCGCGCGCCAAGATTCCGGCACTGAGCGGCTGGCGGCGCGCAATCTTCGGCGAAAAGGCGCTGGAACTCATCGACGGCCGTCTGGCCCTGACGCTCGAAAAGGGAAAAGTGGTCACCCTCGAATGGCAGGACGCGCCGGAGGCCGAAACGCCGCCCGAAACAACGGCGCCGTCTCTCACCTAGCCTATTTATTCTGCCGCCGGGGGCTTTGGATTGACGACCGTTTGAATCGCCTCGAAGCCTTCGAATTCCGGATGGCCGAGCGTCTTCGGCTTTTCGTTGCCGGCCTGGGCATGGGCGGCGCGGAATTGGTCGGATTTCGTCCAGGCTATGAAATTGGCTTGGCTCGCCCAGACCGTGTGCGACGCATAGAGGATGTAATCCTCGTGCTCCGGCCCCTTCAGCAGGTGAAATTCGATGAAGCCTGGCACTTCGTCGAGCCGCGACGTCCGCGTCAACCAGACCTGTTCGAAAGCCTGCGCCTGATCCTTCAGAACCTTGAAACGGTTCATCGCGATAAAGAGCGGCATCGGATCCTCCACGCCAGAAAACGCATTAAGCCGTCTCGACGGCGCCGTTGCCCGCCTTGACCGCAAGGCCGATCTGGATCGCCGGTTCCCGGCCGATCAATTTGGCAAGCTGCTTCAACCGATTGCTCAACCGCTCGCTGCCAAGATCGGCAAGATCAGGCGGCAAGGTCAGCACCAACCGGCCCTTGGCCGCCGCGGCGAGCGGCGCGCGCGGCAGGACGTCGGCCATGCCGGCGGAAACGACATAGCCCACCCGCATCGCCCCGGCGAGCAGCCGCGCCCGATCGAGCAGCCGCGGCGAGACATGCACGCGGATCTGCGGGTTCACGTCGGCATCGAGACCGAGATAGCGGTAGGACATGGTAAGCGCGAGGAAGCAACGGCCGGGATGATCGATGCCGGTGAAAGCGCCGTTCACCACGATATTCAGGCTCTGCTCGCTGCGATAATCGGGATGGGCCCGCCAATTGACATCGGCGAGCAGACAGGCCGCATGGCGAAGCCTTTTATCTTCGAGACTCTCCTCGAGCCGCAGCGAATCCATGAAGCGGTCGGTCCATTGCCGCAGATCCTCGGCATGGCGCGGCGAACGCGAATAAGCGTCGTTGAACACTTGCGCGCCGAAGATCAACGGATCGAGCCGCTGCTCGGCGCTCGACAATTGCTCGTAAAGGAGACCCTCGCGGACCCCGGTCGCCGAAATCGTCACCTGTTTCGGCTGCGCCTTGCGGATGATCTCGTCGAGCACGATCGCGCCATAGGCGAGCAGCGGACGCCGCGCCGGCGTCACGGCTTCAACCGAGATCAGCGCTTCGGCGTTGACGCGTTCGACGAGACCGGCGAAATCCGAGGCTTCGCGCGCCGGAATATTGTAGCCGTGCATGATGCTGAGCAGATAATTGCGCTGGCGCATGTGCAGCTTGGCGAGCGCGCGCCAGGTGCCGCCGACGGCATAAAGCGTGCGGCCGCGCAATTTGGCGAGAAGCTTGGCATCTTCAAGCGATTCCTGCGCGATGCGCATCGCATTGCGCAGCGATTGATTGGATGCATCCATCAGCGACAGGCCGCCGAGCGGCAGCGTGATGCCCTTGCCGACTTTCGCGCCCTTGATATCGATGAGTTCGAGAGAACCGCCGCCGAGATCGGCGACGACCCCGTCCGGCTCATGGAAGCCGGCGATGACACCGAGCGCCGAGAGTTCCGCCTCGCGCCGGCCGGAAAGCAGGCTCACCGGCGCCCCGATCGCTGCGCTCGCCTCGGCAACGAAGGCGGGGCCGTTGCTCGCGTCACGCGCGGCAGCGGTCGCGAACGCATAGACCTGCTGCACGTTCATGATCTTGATCAGCGCCCGATAGCGCCTGAGCGCGGCCAGCGCCTTCGCGACGCTCGCCTCCGCCAGTTCGCCGGTCTTGGCGACGCCGTGGCCCAGGGCACACAGCGCCTTTTCGTTGAAGATCGGCGTCGGCGCCCGCGTCAGCCCATCGTAGCCGACGAGGCGCACCGAATTCGAACCGATGTCGACGACCGCGACGGGACCCTTGACCTCTGGGCGCATTGGAGTCGCCGTGAACAATTTAGGCATCAAGAGATTCACCGGCCCTCCAACCGTTTCAGCAGCGTCTTCGGCGCCGATTCCTCCAGAGACTTGCCGCGCCCCGAAAGGCTCGGATTGGTCATGAAATAGGAATGGGCGTTGAACGGCTCCTCCTTGCCGGCATTAATTCGCGTACTCGATCCGTCCGGCAGCACTCGGTAGCTTTGTTGATTATCGATGAGATTGGCGATCATGATCTGATCGAGAACCTGGCTGTGACAGGTGGGATTGGTGATCGGCACCAGCGCCTCGACGCGGCGATCGAGATTGCGCGGCATGAGATCGGCCGAAGAAATATAGACCGCGGCCTTGGCATGCGGGAGGCCATGGCCGCTGCCGAACGCATAGACGCGCGCATGTTCAAGAAAGCGGCCGATGATCGACTTCACGCGAATATTCTCGGATAGGCCGGGCACGCCCGGCCGGAGACAGCAAATGCCGCGCACCACGAGATCGATCTGCACGCCGGCCTTGCTCGCGGCATAGAGCGCGTCAATCACTTCGGGATCGACGAGCGCATTGCACTTGGCCCAGATCGCCGCCGGCTTACCGGCGCGAGCCAGTTCCGCCTCTTTGGCGATATGATCGAGCAGCCGCTTCTTCAGATTGATCGGCGAGATCGACATGCGTTCCAATTGCGCCGGCTCGGCATAGCCGGTGATGTAATTGAAGATGCGCGACACGTCGCTGGCGATCGCCGGATCCGCGGTGAAAAAGGAAATGTCGGTATAAATCTTCGCCGTCACCGGATGATAATTGCCGGTGCCGAGGTGGCAGTAAGTGACGAGCGATGCGCCCTCGCGCCGCACGACCATGGAGAGCTTGGCGTGCGTCTTGAGCGCGATGAAACCGAAGACCACTTGCGCGCCGGCGCGTTCAAGGTCGAGTGCCCAGCGGATATTTGCTTCTTCGTCGAAACGCGCCTTCAATTCGACGAGCGCGGTGACGGACTTGCCCGCCTCGGCCGCCTCGATGAGCGCACGCACGATGGGGCTGTCGGCCGAGGTGCGGTAAAGCGTCTGCTTGATCGCGACGACCGAAGGATCCGCCGCCGCCTGTTTCAGAAACTGCACGACGACGTCGAAGGACTCATAAGGGTGATGGACGACGAGGTCCTTCTGTTTGATCGCCTGGAAGCAATCGCCGCCGTTCTCTCTGACCCGTTCCGGAAATCGCGGATTGTAAGGCTTGAACTTCAGATCGGGCCGATCGACGTTGATCAGCACCGAAAGATCGTTCTGCGCCAGCATGCCGTCGAGGACGAAAATCTCGTCGATCGCGACATCGAGCTCTTCGGCGACGAAATTGCGCAATTGCTCCGGCATATGCGAATCGACTTCGAGCCGGATGACCGAGCCGCGGCGGCGGCGCTTCAACGCCGTCTGGAAGAGAAGCACCAGATCTTCGGCCTCTTCCTCGACCTCGATGTCGCTGTCGCGGATGACGCGGAACACGCCCGAGCCGCGCACCAGATAGCCGGGGAACAGCGATTGCGTGAACATGCCGACGAGCGTCTCGATCGCAATGAAACGCTGGTTCGAGCCGGCGGGCGGCAGTTGAACGAAGCGGTCGGTCTTTCCCGGCAGGCGGATGAGCGCTTTCAGGTGCCGGCTCTCGCGCGGCTCGACGAGTTCGAGCGCGATGGTGAAGCCGAGATTGGGGATGAACGGAAACGGATGCGCCGGATCGACGGCGAGCGGCGTCAGCAGCGGAAACACATGCTGCAGGAAATATTGCTCGAGCCAGACGATATCCGCCGGATCGAGTTCCTGCGCATCGAGGAGCATCACGGCATTGGCCTTCAATTCCCGGCGCAATTCGCCCCAGCGGCGCTGCTGCTCGGCCGCCAGCAGGCCGACGCGCTCGCGGATTTTCACCAATTGCTCGGCGGGGGTCAGGCCGTCTTCCGACGGCGTCGAGACGCCGGCGCGCACTTGGCCGCGCAGGCCGGCGACGCGGACCATGAAAAATTCGTCGAGATTGTTGGCCGAGATCGACAGGAAGCGGAGCTGCTCGAGCAGCGGATGATTGCGATTCGACGCCTCCTGCAAGACGCGGCGGTTGAACTCGAGCCAGGAGAGTTCGCGGTTGATGAACCGTTCCGGCGAATTGACGAGTTCGGGATGCGAGCCGGTGACTCTGGCGAGATCATCCATAATCGGAATTGAGGCGGCGGGGGAAGATTCGCCCGCCAGCGCCGGATCGACGGGCGGCGGAACCTCCACAGGAGCTTCGGTTTCGGCAGCTTTCAGTTCATCGCCATTGGACTGCACGGTACTCTCCTTCGCTTCGCCCGGCGACGCTGCCTCCCGCGGATGACGATACCATGACTTCGACCCGGCTTCGACGTGCCGGGCAAAAGGTTCACACCTTATTCGATGCCGCCTAAAACTTTATAAGTTAAAGATGTTTCGGCGCGCTCAAGCGTTGCCGCAGGCGCAGGCGCCGCATGGCAACGCCGCTGCGCCCGAATCATTCGTCGCCGTGCGCGCGCTCGTCGATCGTGATCGTATTGATATGCGAGAAATCGACGGAAACCGGCTGCTTCTCCCGCGCGGCGGCAAGCTGGAACGTCTTGATGACGTGTTCAAGCCGGCGGAACGTCTCCTTGTAAGCCTCGCTCTGCTCCGAAATCCCCAAAGGGGCGAGGCAGAACTCGATGATCTCGCGCGGCCGGTTCAGCTTGGTCGTCATGGCAATCTCCTCATCCCTAGGCGGGGAAGCCGCCCTGAAAGGTAAATTCGCTCTGCGGATTGCGTCCGTTCGGCATCTCGCGCGCCCGCATGCTCTCCGGCAGAAGACTCGGGTCTCCCTTGCGGCCGACCGCAATCGCCGCCTCGGGACGATAATCCTCCGGCATGTTCAGCGCCGGTACGCTACCCTCGACATCGAAACCGCCCATGGCATGCGTCGCCCAGCCGCGCCGATGCGCTTCGAGCGCAAACAAAGCCCAGGCCGCACCGGTGTCGAAAGAATGCGTACGCGTCGGCACCGGCTTTTCGCCGCCGGGCAGAACCGACTTGGTCTTCGAGGCGATGATCACGAGTGCGCCGGCATTCTTTGCCCAAATCCGATTGAACTCGCTGAGCAGCCCCAAAAACGTGTCGAACGCCGGCGTGCCGCGCAGTGCATAAAAGAACCGCCACGGTTGCAGATTGAATGAGGACGGCGCCCAGCGCGCCGCTTCGAACAGGCTGCGCAATTCCGACTCGGGAATCGTTTCGCCGGTGAAGGCGCGCGGCGACCAGCGGCCGGTAAACTGCGGATCGATCGGATAATCGGCAACGCGCGGATTGGTTTCGTTCACGTCTTCCTCGTTCATTCCAGCTCGTTCGGCATGGCACCGCCTTAAACACGGCCGCCTTTTAGAGGATTTGCCGCACCGGCGACAGCGATTTGCATCGTTGGCGTCCGCTCAGCTCGGGTCGGAGCGCGGCGCGCCTGGCTCGCAGCGCAGCGGCGTGTGCCGGCGCGTCAAAACGCCGACAAGCTTCTGCCGCAACGGCACGATCTTGTCCGGCACCGGATCATAGCCAAAAGTCCCCCAAGGGTGGCAGCGGCAGAGCCGTGCCGCGCCGAGCCAGCCGCCCGCCCAAAGGCCATGGCGCTGGATCGCCTCGTCCGTATAGGCCGAGCAGCTCGGCTCATGCCGGCAATGTCGGCCGATAAAGGCCGAAAGGCTGAGCTGATAGGCGCGAATGAGGAGATGGGCGGCGCGGCGCGGCGCCAGGCGTAAGATGTCGAGGCGCGATTTAAGCGGCATCGGGCGAGGCCTTTTGCCGCGCTTCGATCTGTTCGGCCGCATTGACCGTCGCTTCGAAGGTCAAGAGCGTCGAGGCGTGCCGCGCCTTGTAGTCGCGCACCGGCTCCAGAATCGCGAGCTCCGCCCATTTGCCGTCCGGCGGCGGCCCGTTCTCTTTAAGCATGGCGCGGACGGCATCGCGCAATTGGCGCAGCTCCGGCGTCGTCGCGCCGATGACATGCCGCGCCATGATCGAAGAGGACGCCTGGCCGAGTGCGCAGGCTTTGACATCATGGGCGAAATCCGTGACCCGGCCATCCGCCATTTTGAGATCGACGATAACCGTGGAACCGCAAAGCTTCGAATGGGCGCGGGCGGTCGCATCGGGCGCAGCGAGCCGGCCCTGGCGCGGAATATTGGCCGCCAGCTCCAAAATCTTTGCGTTATAGACGTCGTTCAACATGGATCTTTCGCGGTCCCGGCCAGATGACGGGCCCTTCCAAACCCTATATAGGGGTCAGAAGAAGCCAAGCTTCTATATAGGAAATCAGAGCTCAGCGACGAGATTTGGCACCTTCCGGTCACACTGCCTCAGGAATGCCGAAAGCCACCTTGTTTACCTGAGGTTTGTCCCTAAGTCAGAGGTTCTGCCATTGGAGGCACCACATGGATGACGTGGTTAAGTCCTTGCTCGAACGCCAGCTCCCCAAAACCCCAGCCACCCCTATCGTCCGACCCAGCCGCGAAGAAGCCGAGGCCGCGGTGCGGACCCTCTTGGCTTGGACGGGCGACGACCCGACCCGGGAGGGCCTGCGCGATACGCCCGCGCGGGTCGTGAAAGCCTATGAAGAGCTTTTCTCCGGCTACAAGAGCGACGGGCAGGACGTCCTGGCGCGCGTCTTCGAGGAAGTCCAGGGCTATGACGATCTGATCCTCGTCCGCGATATCCCGTTCTATTCGCATTGCGAGCACCATATGGTGCCTTTCGTCGGCAAGGCGCATATCGCCTATTACGTCGGCGACGAGGGGGTCGTCGGCCTCTCGAAGCTTGCTCGGCTTGTCGATATCTATGCCCGCCGCCTGCAGACGCAGGAGGCGCTCACGGCGCAGATCATCAATGCCATCGACAAGCACCTGCGCCCGCGCGGCGCGGCGGTCATGCTCGAAGCCGAGCATCTCTGCATGTCCATGCGCGGCGTGATGAAACAGGGCGCCTCGACCATAACCAACCAGTTCACCGGTGTCTTCCGTGACGATCCGGCCGAGCAGGCGCGGTTTCTGACGCTTGTGCGAAGCAAATAAGCGATGAGCCCCTTCCCGCCCGCCGGCGGCGAGGCCGAACTTGAAGAGGGCGACGTGTTTACGCCGCGCTTCGATGCCGACGGTCTCATCGGCTGCATCACGCTCGATGCCAAAGACGGCACGGTTCTGATGTTCGCGCATATGAATGCCGAAGCGCTGCGGCTGACGCTCGATACGGGGATCGCGCATTATTGGTCGCGCTCCCGCCAAAAGCTCTGGCGTAAAGGCGACACATCCGGTCAGCAGCAAAAAATCGTCGAGATCCGCACCGATTGCGACCAAGACGTTCTATTGATGAAAGTCGTGCCGGGCGGCGACGGCGGCGCCTGCCATACAGGGCGCCGCTCCTGCTTTTACCGCACGGTGAGGCTTGGCCCTGGGGCGACGAAGCTCGGCTTCGAGGCGCCCGGGGCTTAGGCGCGGCTGAGATTCAAAAGTTCGAGCGCGTTCTGATCGCAAAATCGGGTCTATTGCGCAACGCGCTCTAGACCGTCGCGATATATTCGCGCAGCGCCGACTGTTCCCGCTCCATTTCGGCAAGGCGGAATTTCACCACATCGCCGATCGAGATAAGGCCGTCGAGCCGACCGTTCTTCATGATCGGCATATGGCGGAAACGGCCATTGTTCATTTTCTCGACCGTCGCCAGCAGGGTCTCGTTCTCGCTGATGGTGACGACTTCCGTCGTCATATGCGACGAAGCCGGATCATCGAGCGCACTCGCCCCGGCCTGCCCGATCGCCCGCACAATATCCCGCTCGGACAAAATGCCGAGCAATTGACCGTGTGCGTCGGCAATGACCACGGCGCCAATGCGCCGCGCGGCAAGGATCTCGCAAATTTCGAGCAGGGTTCTGTGCGGCTGCGCGGTCACGACGTCACGACCTTTCGTCGCCAGGATTCGCGCGATTGTCATATCGACCTCCTCCTCTGGCCTTCCCACCCTTTGTTCGAGCGTCATCGATTGGACTATGCTCGAGCCATCGCTCTTGCTGGCGATTGGTTGGATAAGGATGCACGCCTTCGGCGAAGGACGCAACAATCAAGACGACCTTCGCCGTCCGCGTCGGAAGCCGCTCTTTTTCATTGGCTTATCGCATGCTGCTGCGACGCCGCGCAAACGGCTCTAATCCTTTGCAGGCGCAGCAACATCATTGTGCGGCGCGTTGTGCGGCGGATCGAATAAAGCAAAGGCGATCAGGCCGAACAAGAAACCGCCGACATGCGCTTGCCAGGCGACGACGCCGCCGCCCAAGCTCGCCGGGCCGGAAACCATCGCGAACAAAAAATTCGTCAAGAACCAGAAGACAAGAAAGGTCATCGCCTGGCTGTTGGTGAAAACGGCGCCGAGCGAAAGCGCCGGCTGCGCATGCGGCGGCTTCTGCTGGCGCGGATCGCTCCAGCCGAGCGATGCGCCAAGCGCGGCGCCCGGCTGAAAAATGAAACGCACCGCCGCGGCCATGGTCGCTGAATCGACTGCCGAGGCGCCGATCACCGGCTGCAAATCGTTCAGATGGGTGACGAGATGCGCCAGCGCGCCGGCGACGGCGCCGCCGATGCAGAAGGCGATAAAGCGCTGATTGCCGAAGCGCCGCGCGACCGGCGCGCCGAAGGCCACAAGCCAAAGCGCATTGAACCCGACATGCGCCCAGTTCGCATGCAGAAGCGCATAGGTCACGGGCGTCCACCACAGCGGTCCGCCATTGTTGAGGAAAGCACGATCGATTTCGGCCTGCGTCGGATCGGCCTGTTGCGCCGCGGCGATGACCTTCGCGATGCGGCCCGGATCGACCAAATAAGTAAAGCGTCCCGGGACGAAGCCGAAATGGATGAGCGCCCAGATATCCTGGTCGAGCGGCAGAAGCTGGCGCAGTAGGTGAATGCCGAGCATCAGCCCGATCAGCGCGACGAGCACGAAAGGGACGTTGAAAATTCTCTGGCGGTCTGGCTGCACTTGGGTTCCTTCCGCCGTTGCCGGGGAGCCTCGCTCCGCCCGCCGACTCGCCGGCTATTCCACGTCCTCGACTTCGTCCGGGGCGCCGCCATAAACCTTTTGCGCCAGCGCTGCCTCCATAAACGGCTCGAGATCGCCGTCGAGCACATCCGACGGCGTGCCCGAGGTGACGCCGGTGCGCAGATCCTTCACGAGCTGATAGGGCTGCAGGACGTAAGAGCGGATCTGATGGCCCCAGCCGATATCGGTCTTGGCGGCTTCGGTGGCATTGGCGGCTGCCTCGCGCTTCTCCATCTCGCGTTCGTAGAGCCGGGCGCGCAGCATGTTCCAGGCGGTGGCGCGGTTCTTGTGCTGCGAACGCTCGCTCTGGCAGGCGACAACGATGCCGGTCGGCATATGGGTGATGCGCACGGCGGAATCGGTCGTGTTGACGTGCTGTCCGCCGGCGCCGGACGAGCGATAGGTGTCGATCCGGCAATCGGATTCCTTCACATCGATCTCGATACGGTCGTCGATGACGGGATAGACCCAGACCGAGGCAAAGCTCGTATGCCGGCGGGCGTTGGAATCGAAGGGCGAGATGCGCACCAGCCGGTGGACGCCCGATTCCGTCTTGGCCCAGCCGTGGGCATTATGGCCCTTGATCAGCAAGGTGCCGGATTTGATGCCGGCCTCGTCGCCGGCCGTTTCCTCGATGATCTCGACCTTGAACTTGTTGCGCTCCGCCCAGCGCGCATACATGCGAAACAGCATCCGCGCCCAATCGCAGCTTTCGGTTCCGCCGGCGCCCGAGTGAATTTCGATGTAAGTATCATTCTGGTCGACTTCGCCGGACAGCAAAGCCTCGATCTGCTTGCGCTCGACCTCTTGCTTAAGGCTCTTGAGCTGAGCAAGGCCCTCGTTCTCGGCGGCGGCATCGTTCTCGGCCTCCGCCAATTCGATCAGCGTCACCCCATCTTCAAGTTCGGACTCGAAGCGCGCCATGGCGCCGAGCCGATCCTCGAGTTCGGTCCGCTCGCGCATGATCTTCTGCGCGGCTTCGGCATCGTTCCAGAAATCGGGATGTTCGGCCTTTGCGTTCAGTTCCGCAAGCCGGCGCGTCGCGGCATCGACGTCAAAGATGCCTCCTCAGCAATCCCATGGATTGCTTGATCGATTGAGTGAGCGTTTCGGCTTCGGCACGCATGAGGCGGGAAATCTCCGGGGGAGCAAGGCGGCGGAAAATACGGGCGCGGCCTTATGATGTAAATGGGCGCGGCCGCGACAAATTAATAGAGACCGCCCGTCCCCTGCCCGAGATTCTGATCCGCATTCGGATCGACCGTCATCACGGTCGGTGCCTGCGAGCCGTAGCTGAAAGTGGTCGGCGGCGCCGTGCCGGGCTTGAAGGCTTCGAGGATCGTGCCAGGTCCGGTCGAGCGCAGGCCGGTCTTCACATCGACCGAGATGAGTTTGATGCCGGGCGGAACGCGGAACGGCACGTCCGGCTTGTCCTTCAGCGCGACCTTCATGAAGTCGCGGAAGATCGGCGCGGTATAGAGCGCTGCCTGGGCGGAATCGCCGAGCGAGCGCGGATGGTCGTAACCCATGAAGACGCCGACGGTGAGGTCCGGCGAATAGCCGACGAACCACAAGTCCTTCGCATCGTTGGTCGTGCCGGTCTTGCCGGCGAGATGCTTGCCGACGGCGCGAATCGCCTGGCCGGTGCCGCGCTCGATCACGCCTTCCATGATCGAGGTGATCTGATAGGCGGTCATCGGATCGATCACCTGCTCGCGCTTATCGATGATCGTCGGCTCGTCCTGATTGTGCCATTCGGCGGCATTGCAATTCTGGCAGATGCGCTGGTCGTGGCGATAGATCGTATGGCCCCAGCGATCCTGGATACGGTCGATCAACGTCGCCTTGATCCTTTTGCCGCCGTTGCAGAGCATCGCATAGCCGGTGGTCATCCGCATCAGCGTCGTCTCGCCGGAGCCGAGTGACATCGAGAGATAAAGCGGCAGGTTGTCATAGATGCCGAAGCGGCGCGCATAATCGGCGATCAAGGGCATGCCGATGTCGCGGGCGAGCCGCACCGTCATCTGGTTGATCGAATGTTCGATGGCATAGCGCAAGGTATGCGGGCCGCTCGACTTGCCCTCGAAATTCTCCGGCGTCCAGACGCCGAGACCGGGGCCTTGATCGATCGAAATCGGTTCGTCGAGCTCGATCGACGAGGGCGTGTAGCCATTGTCGATCGCCGCCGCATAGACGAACGGCTTGAACGACGAACCGGGCTGGCGCAGCGCCTGCGTCGCGCGATTGAATTCCGACTGGTCGAAGGAAAATCCGCCGACCATAGCGAGCACGCGGCCGGTGACCGGATCCATCACGACGATGGCGCCTTCGACTTCCGGGATCTGACGCAACCGATATTGGCCCGGCTGGTCTGGGATCGGCTCGACATAGACGACGTCGCCGGTCGAAAGAAGCGAACGGCCGCGCCGATGTGCCCACTTCAACCCCACAGGCAAAAGCAGGCCCGTGTCGCGCTTCGCCTCGATTTGGCCCGCAGGGAGTTTTTTCGGCTGCAGGCCGATCCGCAAGGCTTTGTCGTCGCCGTCGAGGACGACGGCAAGCCGCCAGGGCGCGACGTCGCCGAACGCCGGAATCGCGGCGAGCGGTGGGCCCCAATCCTGGCCGATCTCAATATGTTTCAGCGGGCCGCGGAAGCCGCGCGCCTCGTCATAGCGCACGAGGCCATCGGCGAGCGCATGGCGGGCGATCATCTGCGTCTGCGGATCGAGCGTCGCGCGCACCGACAGGCCGCCCTCGTAGAGCTTCTTCTCGCCATAGCGCTCGAGCAGCTCGCGGCGCACTTCCTCGGCAAAGAAGCCGGCGGCATACGTGTTGGGTGACAGCACGCGCTGCGTCACGCCGAGCGGCTCGGCTTTGGCCTTGGCCCCGTCGGCGGGCGCGACATAGCCGTTCTCGACCATGCGGTCGATGACCCAATTGCGACGCTCGATCGCGCGCTCGCGCTCGGTATAGGGATTGTAATTGTTGGGACCCTTGGGCAGCGCCGCGAGATAGGCGACTTCCGCCACTGTCAGTTCGTTGACCGATTTATTGAAATAGTTCAGCGCGGCGGCGGCGACGCCGTAATTGCCGAGGCCGAGATAAATTTCGTTCAAATAGAGTTCGAGGATCTTTTCCTTCGAATAAGCCGCCTCGATCCGGAACGACAGCAGCGCCTCGCGGATCTTGCGGGTGATGTCGCGCTTGGGCGACAGAAAGAAGTTCTTGGCGACTTGCTGGGTGATCGTCGAGGCGCCCTGCATGTGGCGGGTGCCCTGCGCGAACACGAGCGCGGCGCGCGCCATGCCTTCGAAATCGACGCCGCCATGATGGTAGAAGTTCTTGTCTTCGGCGGAGATGAAAGCCTCTTTGACGAGCGGCGGGATGGCCGAACTCGGCAGATAGAGGCGCCGCTGTTTGGCGAACTCGGCGAGCACGGAGCCATCGCCCGCGTGAATGCGGGTCATCACCGGCGGCTCGTAGTTCTTGAGCTGGGTGTAATCCGGCAAATCCTGCTCGAATTTCCAGATCACGATGCCGGCCGCGCTCGCCCCGACGATGAAGACGATCGTCAAGCTCGTGAAGATGAAACCGAGAAGTCGGGCGATATAGCGCATATAGGGTTCAGCCCTCTCGATCCGCGGCGGCGGCCTGCTCTTGCCCTGTCGGGACGAAATTCCTGCGACAGGGTCAGCCGACCGGCGGATGCGGGCCGGAGCATCAGTCCGGGATGTGGTGCGGTGCTTTTGTGTTGATAGTTGGGCGCGGCCGCTGCGCCAAGAGGCTGATCCTGGCGGAGACGGGCGGCGACCGGCCGCAGTCCGTTATTTTATCGCCGCCGTGGGCGTCGGATCGAGCGGGCCGGCCGGCGGCGCGGCGGCCGCCGCCTTCTCCGGCAGCACGCCCTTAGCGGTAAAAAAAGCATCGATCGCCCGGGCGACCTTGTCCGTCGTGGCACCGCGCCATTTGCTCGAGGTGAGCGCGGCGCCGTCGCTCGCGTTCGACAAATAGCCGAGTTCGATCAGCACCGAGGGGACATCGGGCGCTTTCAGGACCCTGAATCCAGCGGAACGCTCCGGATTCTTGTTCAGCCGCGCCGCCACCTGCCAATAATTGACCAGGGTACGGGCAAAGACATGGCTATAGGTGCGCGTCTCCTGGCGCGTCAGGTCGAACAGAATGTCCGAGACGCCGCTGTCGTCGTCCTTGCTCTCGACGCCGGCGGCGGCATCGGCCTGGTTCTCTTTTTCCGCCGTCCGCGCCGCCTCGGCGTCGGAGGCATGTTCGGAACAGGTATAGACGGTGGCGCCGGAAACGCTCGCGGCGTCGGAGATCGTGTCGGCATGGATCGAGACGAAGAGCGAGGCGCCGGCATCGCGGGCGATCTTCACCCGTTCGCCGAGGGCGACGAAAACATCGCTGTCGCGCGTCATGATCACTTTATAATGGCCGCTGGCGCGCAGCTTGTCGGCCAGTTCTCTGGCGAAGGCGAAGACGATGTTCTTTTCCACCAAGCCATGCACCATGGCGCCGCTGTCGATGCCGCCATGGCCCGGATCGACGACGACGATCGGCAGACCGTTCGCCGCGGCGGCTTGGAGCGGTGCTGAGGCCGGTCTATCCGCCTCGGCCACCTGCTGATCGCGCCGGGCAGCGGCAAGAAATGCGGCGCGGTCGCTCTTGGCGAGGGCAACAATAAGATGGGTCCCGCTTCGATCCGCGACGGAAGCGGCGCGCAAAACCCGGGCCGGCGCTGTCAAATCGATCACGATGCGCGATTTGCCCGGGGCGAAAAGACCGAAACGGTAGGAGGCGACGAGGCCGCCGGAGGCCGCCGCGGCGTGACGGCGTTTGGCCTGACCGGCGTCGGCCGATTCGGCCGCAAACTCAACCTGTGGCAATTCGACAACAATCCGGTCCGGCGCCGCCAAGACGAAAGACGTGGCCTTGACCGGGGCCGAGAGCGCAAAACTCAATTCCGCCCGCTCTGAGCCGTTATCGAGCTGCGGCGGTCGGGCATAGATGGGCCCAAAGGGACGCGCGCCTGGGGCTGCCTGGGCCGCTGAATCAGCCTCGCGCAGGCCGACGAGGCCGTGCTGCTGTGCTAGAGCTGTTTGGATAGGGGCGAGCGATACCGCAGCGGCAAGCAGCAGCCTGGCCGCCGATCCCGGCCTGCGCCCCAACAATCCGGCTAAAGTCGCTCTCATGGCAGAAGTTAACCCCGGACGGCGCCCCCGCCGCTCCCCTTGTGAGACTCAGAATGAAACGCCGCGGTTAACGTTGCCTGACCATGCCAGAACTGCGGCTTGGCTACAGTTGCGCACAGGCAACAGAATTTAGAAAACTTGCCAAAGGCCGATACGACCCGATACAAGAAGGCGTTCGTGTCCGGTGCATCTGAATCGGACACTGCGGGTTCGGCAGCCGCCCTTCGGGCGCGGCGCCGAAAGTAAGCGCGCCGGATGGCGCCGATTTTCAATGTCTCCCGCAGCGCGAACAAAATGTTTTCGATGGCCCGCGTCAGCGTGGCCAATGCGCAGGTAGCGAAGAACATGGTCTGCCCTTCTGAGGGAGCAATTCGGACCACCAAACTGACAATTGGCAGCGTGTGCCCCGGCATTCGGACGCACGCTGATGTTCGCGTTCCGGCACCGCGCCAGGATCGGCCGAAGGCCCACGCCCGGCGCGTCGACAAGCTCTGGCTCACGGATCGAGCCGCGTATCGTCTCTCTCACCTTTGGCGTCCGGCGCCCTTTGCGCCGCCCTGCCACGCTCAGGCTTTGCTTGCGAAGCCTCGCGGCAGCGGCGCCTTGCGCGTCACGCCCTTACGAGTTCCACATGCCCAACAAAATGCTTATCGATGCCTCGCATCCCGAGGAGACCCGGGTTGTCGTCACACGCGGCAATCGTGTCGAAGAGTTTGATTTCGAATCCGCCGATAAAAGGCAGCTTCGCGGCAATATCTACCTCGCCAAGGTCACCCGCGTAGAGCCCTCGCTGCAGGCCGCCTTCGTTGATTACGGCGGCAACCGGCACGGCTTTCTGGCTTTTTCGGAAATTCACCCGGACTATTATCAGATCCCCGTCTCCGACCGGCAGGAGCTTCTCGAGGAAGACGCCCATGCCCATCGCGAGGAAGAGGAAAATCACCGGCCGCGCCGCAGCCGACGGCATCAGCGCGCCGAGAAGCGCCGCAGCGAGGACGAGCGGCTAGCCGACAAGGCACCGGCCGAGCTCGAGGCGCATGCCGCCGAAGAATCTCGGGCGAGCGAAATCGAATCGGCTGCGGGTGAGACCGCGACCGAGGGCTTCGCCGAGCAAATCGTCATCGAAACCAGCGCCGAGGATTTTGAAGCGGAGGCGGCGCCGGCTCCTGAAGCTGCGCCGTTCGCTGAAACGGCGCCGGTTTCCGGCGAGGAAACGGCTTCGGCCGACGAACATCCGTCGGCCGAAGATGCCGAACCGCATGTGCTCGCCGCCGATCCCGCCGGCTTTGCCATCGTCGACGACGCGGCGCCCGTGGCAGAGAAAACTGTCGCGGATGAGATCGAGGCGCGCGAGCGCAAGCGTTCCGCACCCGAAGAGCGTGAAGACGAGGACGAAGACGAAGACGACGAAGAAGAGCAGGTCGAGCAACTCGGCGGCGATGCGATGGAAGAAGTCCCGGTGCGGATGCACCGGCCGCGCCGTCAGTACAAAATTCAAGAAGTCATCAAACGTCGCCAGGTCCTCCTCGTCCAAGTCGTCAAGGAGGAACGCGGCAACAAGGGCGCGGCGCTGACGACCTATCTCTCGCTTGCCGGCCGCTATTCGGTACTGATGCCCAACACCGCGCGCGGCGGCGGCATTTCCCGCAAGATCACCGATGCCGGTGACCGGCAGCGGCTGAAATCAATCGCCCAGGACCTCGAAGTGCCGGAAGGCATGGGCGTGATCCTGCGCACCGCCGGCGCCTCACGCACCAAGGCGGAAGTGAAGCGCGATTTCGAATATCTGCTGCGCATGTGGGAACAGGTGCGCGAGATGACGCTGAAATCGACCGCGCCGACCCTCGTCTATGAGGAAGGCTCGCTCATCAAGCGCGCTATCCGCGACCTCTACAACAAGGATATCGACGAGGTCATCGTCGCCGGCGACAACGGCTATCGCGAGGCCAAGGAATTCATGCGCATGCTCATGCCGAGCCATGCCAAGAACGTCCAGCCGTATCGCGACGCGCAGCCGGTCTTCGCCAAGTCGGGCGTCGAGGCGCAGCTTGATGCGATGTTCACCAATCACGTCACGCTGAAGTCGGGCGGCTATCTCGTCATCAATCAGACGGAGGCGCTTGTCGCCATCGATGTGAACTCCGGCCGCGCGACGCGCGAGCACGACATCGAGGACACGGCGCTGCGCACCAATCTCGAAGCCGCCGACGAAATCGCCCGGCAGCTGCGTTTGCGCGACCTCGCCGGCCTCATCGTTGTCGATTTCATCGACATGGAGGAGAGCCGCAACAATCGCGCTGTCGAGCGCCGGATGAAGGAAGCGCTGAAGAACGACCGCGCCCGCATCCAAATCGGCCGGATCTCGCATTTCGGTCTGCTCGAAATGTCGCGCCAGCGGATCAGAACCGGCGTGCTCGAAGGCTCGACCATCATCTGCCCGCATTGCGCCGGCGTCGGCACGGTGCGCTCGACCTCGTCGATCGCGCTGCATGTCCTGCGCTTGCTCGAAGATGCGCTCATCAAGAGCGCTTCACACAACATTACGGTGCGGACGCGGACCGAGGTCGCGCTTTATATCCTCAACCAGAAGCGCGCCAATCTGCGCGATCTCGAGCGGCGTTTCGGCGTCGCCATCACGATCGCGGCCGACGATTCGCTGACCGGCACCGCCTATCATGCGATGGAACGCGGCGAGCCGGCGGTCGGGGTGCCTGAATTGCCGCAGCCTACGCCTGCTCCGGCGGTTGAAGCCCCCGAAGACGAAGAGGATTTGGACGCGGCCGAGGCCGGCGAGACCGAAGACGAAGCCGGCGAAAATGCCCCGGGGGGTGAAGACGACGGCGGCCGCCGCAAGCGCCGCCGGCGGCG